>JAEEHO010000170.1 GCA_016280845.1 Paludibacteraceae bacterium
CCAACATCGGGCATAAGGACATTGCGAAAGCCCAGCATCATGTCAAGCAATGGCGTCGGCACGGGTTTTGCGCCAGCAACGGCCGAATCATACGCTTCGGCAACCGGCTTTAGATACGCCTCGGCAATCCGCTGAAGCATTCTCGCCTTGCCTGCCATTAGCTCGGCAAGCCGCTTCGCAGAGTCTATTTTCAGAGGATCGCCACAAGCCGCTTCTTCCATCATGTCGATGAACGCGGCAAAATTCTCGCTCTTAGCCGAAACCTTCGAGCCGTCCCATTCGGCAATTCTCACATCGCCTGCGTTTTGTCCGTTGTGATGATAGAAATGGAAATCCAGAAAATCAGAGAAGACAATTGTGTCAAGCGCGGCCTTGTAGCGATCAAACTGCTCCTTGTTGCCAGTGCGCTTTCTGCCATCCAGGTCGCTGTCACCAAGATCCTTCGTCTCAACGAACATGACCGGCAGCTTGTTCTTGTCAATAAGTATGAAATCCGGCGCGCCACATTCTAAGCGCTTGGCCTCATTTACTGGCGTAAGGTCTGGCAGAAGCGCGGACAGAAGCTTACTTAGTGCAGGGCGAAACGAATGCTCAGTAGTCACCCCTGTCTTCGCCAACTTAGCGACTTCGGCAACATATGCTGCTACTGCTTCTGCCTTATTTGATTCAACCATGTCATTTCTCCTTCACACCCTTTTCTTCATCCCCGCGTTTTCTGCGGCTTGCCTTTGCCGTATTCGCGGCGTTCCGATGTTGCATTGCGGATTGAGACTTGTCACTTTCCATTCCCCCGCCTTGTCATTTCCTCCCGCTTCATAAACGCACAGTATTCCTCTAGAGACTTCTTCATCACCTCTTCTGGGACAAGCAACCGCCTATATTCAGCAACCATCACTGGACTCATAGTTCGGCAAAGCGTGTATTCAACTCGGCATCTATCCGCATCCGGGCAAAGAATAATGCCAACTGAGGGATTCTCCCCCTCGCGACGGATTTCCCTGTCAATGGCTTCGAGATACATGTCAAGCTTGCTGACAAACTCCGGTTGGAACCCAACCGCCTTGAGTTCGACATCTACTAGACACCGCAATCCTCTATGATAAAACAACAAATCAAGCCGACGGGTCTCGCCTCCTACATGTACAAAATACTTATCCCCCATGTAAAGAAAGTCCTTGCCCATCTCCAAGACAAAATCCCTCATGTGCGCCACAAGTTTTTTATGCAGCACATGTTCAGTGTGCTTTTTCGGCAGATTCAAGAAGTCGAGAAAGGCTTTATCTTTGAGCATAAAATCAGCCTTGGGATATGCCGCCTTCAATCTGGCGGACATCTTCTTCTCCCTGCTCATGATCATGTCATACGTCTGTGCGGCAAAAGCTCTGCGCAATTCCATCTGATTCAATCGTTCTCTTGCCGCGTAAAGAACATAGAACACCCGCTCTTCAATAGAGTTTACATGATTCAGTATCTCAACATGGTTTGTGAACGTCGTAAGCGATAAAAACATGGGAAATCCCGCGCAATCACAATCGTTATCAACCAATTGTGCAGTTGGCAACTGCACAAATTCCCCATTCGCAATTTGCGCTTTTGCCGATTGCGTTATTACATCATCTCCAATTTGTGCAGTTGGCAACTGCACAAATTCGTGAAGCCGCAAACGTTCAGATATCCTGTGGAAATCCACCGAAGTATATGCTTCGTAGAACGCCACCATGTTGTATATCTGCCGTTTGCCGAATCCTCGCCGCCTCGGATTGCGCGTCTTAAGATAATCCGACAGTGCCTCTACCGTCTTCGAACCCCAAGCCGACGACTTCAAGCGTACGGAAACGAATGCTCCCACGCTCCAGTAGCTCATCAGCGCCTCAGCATTGGCAAGACCTAACGCCCGCTCCCACCGACGCTCAATGATTGCGTTAATCTGCTCAAATTCCTTCTCGACTCTCTTCATGTCATTACCTCAATCCAGATTATACCATATTAATGCTTCGCGAGATATTGCGCGTGCCGTATTCGCGGCGTTCCGATGTTGCATTGCGGATTGAGGCGAGAAGACCAGGGATGATCTCTGGGCCCATCTTGGCGACAGCGAAAGTAAGGAGAGCCTTCCTTACGAACTACCGAGAAATCCTCGGTAGTTGCCTCGCGCGACAACTCACCAACCGCAAACACATTCTTCAGGTGTAAGCCTATGTTGTCTGTGCTGTACCCAAACAATGTGGCCATCTGACTTTGTGTCAGCCACACCGTCTCGTTCTCAAGGCGCACATCCAGCCGAACGGTCTCGTTCGGCTGATACACCACTATCTGGTTCTCATTCGCTGTCATTAAGTCTCACCTTTCATACCATGCCCTCGACTTTGCGCCAGTCGCGGACACAGACTTCTTGCTGCTCGGGATTTCGGCAGCGGCCAGATTCGCGAAACAGAGTAGAGCAGCCCGGTCGCAGATTGCGACTGGCTTGCTGCTTTCTCTATATCTGCCCAGCTTCATATGGCACATATTATATCATTTATACTATTGGCAACTTGGCGAAAATGCAAAATTCTTCGTCCGCGACAGTGCAGACTCCCGCCATGCACCTAAACTATAGCACAATATGTGGTGCGGCAACTTGTCACGAACTTGTCAAACGCAAAAAATCCGGCCTTGAAGTTGTCAATCCTGACAAGTTCGTGAGAATAAACAGTGGAAAACAGGACCTCAAACAAAAGGGTCAGCAACTGTAAATTTCATGCGAAATTTTCGGGCATTGTCTAAGAGCGTCGAATTCCATCCTTGCGCGTCAGCGCAGGGAAGAGATGGCAAGGAGGATGAGGGGGTGCGGGGGAGAAGGAGGAAGG
>JAEEHO010000171.1 GCA_016280845.1 Paludibacteraceae bacterium
CCGGTAGATTCCGTATTCTTCGTATCCCTGGGCGATACCGTTGCTTCTACTCATATCGTTGGTGGTAAAGTGGTATTCCCGGCTGAGAATCCGACCAATTGCACATCTAAGTCTTTCGTAGGCTGGACCAAAGAACAGTTCTACAATAACGATGACACTGCTCCTATACTTGTCAAAGAAGGCAGCGATGCCAGCGCTAACGAAACCTACTACGCAGTATTTGGTAACCAAATTGGCAGCGCTGACCCACTCACTGAAGTTGCTTCTGTTGTCTTCGCAGACATTGCAGGTTCAGAGAATGCTGCACCGGCCGATGTTGAGTGGTATGATGATGCATACATAGGTAGCAAAAACAAATGGGATCTTGTAGAGTCGAGTAATAACATAACCGACATGCATGGTTATTCTTGGCGTGCCGGTGAGCAAGGAACCCGTATCGGTAGTTCTTCTAAGGACGAGTATGGATATAGTTATGACGGTTGGATAGAACTGACAATGGGACAGAGTGCAACAATCACCAAAGTGGTAACCACATTCTCTAAGACTAGAAGCAATGACCTTGGTGTATTGTACGTAGATCTGGGCGATGTACACGATTCGAACCCAATTAGCGAAGGTGAAGATGTAGAGTATATTCCTGCAACACCGGTGACAACCAATACAGTGAAACTTTCAACAGCCGAGAAAGCAGAATATATCAAGTCTGTTAAGATCTACACCGGTGGCGGTTTAGCGAAATACGAAAACTACTCCACAACTAAGTGTCAGGACGTTGCAGAACCGCATTCTATCGCCACATTGACTGTAAACGGAACCATAACAACCGGTGGAGTCACTTCAGCCATGGCCGGAGCGACAATCACTATCACCACTACGCCGGAGGATGGTTGCTACAGATTGAACACATTGAGTGTAACGGATGCAAACGGTCAAAAAGTATCCCTCAACGGCAATACTTTTGTGATGCCGAATAGCGATGTTACCATCTCTGCAACATTCAGTATTCTCAAGTACACCGTGACGGCAGAAAGCGAAGCAAACGGTGATGCTAGCATCAACGAATAATAGACATAAGGGTTATTCTATAAAATGCCCTTCAGAAATGTTCAAAAGGGAGCGTGTCAAAACGACATGCTCCTTTTTTATGTCTATTTTGCTAAAACGACCCTGTTTTTAGCACTATTCTCTTGCATATATCAAAAAAAAGTTATACCTTTGTCGCGGGTTTTTAGATAAACCGAATTAACTAAATTAAACTTATAAAAAACAACACAAAACATCTATTAATAGCATGAAAAAGTTCATATTCTGTTTCATAGGGCTTTTGATGACGAGCATAGTTATGCAGGCAGTTCCCGCAAAACGCGGATGGAGTAACGCTACTTTGACAGATGGTAGTACAACCGAAATACAACTCATGGGCGACGAGTTTTATCACTATTGGACTACCCGCGACGGCAAGATTGCAAAGAAACAAGCAGACGGCCGTTTCTTGGTAACCAACGAAGCAGCACCTACCCCAGAACAACAATTGGCTCGCCGCGCTCGTTCGCCTCGTCTGCAGGGACAACGACGCAGTCGCAAGGACTACGGAGATTTGCAAATCGACCGTATTTTAGTCATTTTGGTCAATTTCAGCGACAAGGCAATGCAACCGCAGTACAACAATGCACACTATCTGAATATGCTAAATGCAGAGACCAACTCTGTGCGCGATTATTTCCGTCAATCATCCGAAGGCATCTATGTACCGCAATTTGACGTTTTCGGTCCGTATACACTGCCGAGAGCGATGTCCTACTACGGACATAATATCGTCGTGGAAGAAGAAGAAACGGATGAACACCCGGACCAGATGGCCGTGGACGCGTGCGCGTTGGCTTATGACGATGGCTGTGATTTCAGCAACTATGACAGAGACCACGATGGCATTGTGGATAATATCTACATAATCTATGCCGGCTATGGAGAGAACTATAACGGCGTGTCGGAAGACGCTGTTTGGCCGCACAGTTGGGAAATTTCTGAGAAAAACGTAACCGGAACATTGACCTATAACGGAACGACATTAGGGCACTACGCTTGTAGTGCAGAGTTAACCGGATCTTCCGGTACAAACGCGGACGGACTAGGCACTTTCTGCCATGAGTTCAGCCATGTGATAGGTTTGCCTGATTACTATGATACTAACTACAAGACTAATTACAAGAATGGCGTTACTCCGGGCGAATGGACATTGATGGATCAAGGTTCGTACAACGGAGACGGCTATTATCCGGCACTATACAGCATCTACGACAAGTATTTCATGGGATGGAAAACCCCTACTCTATTGAACGGATCGGAAGATGTGACGATGCCGGTTGGCGGCGATTACGCACGCCAAATAACATCGGATAATCAACTAGCTGCTGTAACAGACACTAACACGGTTTATTATCTTGAGAACCGTCAGCAAGAAGGCTATGACACCTACCTTCCCGGTCATGGTATGGTGGTATGGGAAGTAACGTACGATGATGCCGGTTGGTATTATAACGACCTCAACAATACAGCGGGAGTGCTGCGTTATACCATCGTACCGGCTGACGGCAAAACCAAAAACTACGGACAAGCCAGCGACCCGTTCCCGGGAACAGCCGGAGTAACAAGTTTCACTCCTATTCCCGGACATGCATTGACTGATATCACGGAGGAATCCAAAGTTATTAGTTTCAAGTATAACAAAGGATACAACGTACAATGGTTTGCCCAAGGTACGCTATTCGATGAAACAACAGCCCCGGCAGGTTATTTGACTTTGCCTACTGCCACTCCGGATAACTGTCCGAACGGAAAAACATTCATAGGATGGACTAACGTTGAGATTGACGAGAGCGATGAGATTCCTGCTTTAGCAAAAACAGGCAATATCATCAATGCTGATACTACCTATTATGCCGTATTTGCAGCCGAAGATGGCGAAGATGTGGTACAATCCGAGATTTACTTAGACGGAGATAGCGTATATCCCTATTATGGGACAGACGAAGAAGATACCAGTTGCGGTATCACTTGCTACTACACCAATGTGATGCGAAGTTCTACCGGTCTGATTCAGATGAAGAAAAATGGTTCGTATATTGCCAACAAAACAGCCTTGGCTAAAATTGATTCTATCGTTATCGGCAGTTCAACGAGTGTATTGACCGTTTATGCCGGCACATCAGCCAAGCCTGCAAGCACGACCATCAACCGAAACGGCAACAAATATGACTTCAGCGGAGGAAACTACTCGTATTTTACGATTAAGAACGAGAATGGTAGCGTTGCATATTTGGCCGATATAACCATCTATTATTCTTCGTCTGCAACCACCTACTCCGGTTACACTACCACTTGCAGCGGTGACATACCGGCTCCGGTATATTATTCTATTCGTTTCTTCAGCAATGGAGAACAAATCGGCGAAACGCAGAGCGTCTTGAAAGGACAACAAGCAGAGAAACCGGAAGATCCCAATGCTCCGTGCACGGACTACACTTTTGCGGGATGGTGGACCGAAGAATTGCCTGCTGACAATACTGCTGCAAAATCATGGATCAGTAACTTCAAAGCCACAACGGATCAGGACTACTACGCCGTATTCAGTAAGACCGTTGACAGTGGAATTGCCGGTACCGACTACGAGAAGATTAGCACATTAGACGAATTAACCAACGGTAATTATGTGGTTGTCGGCAACGATGCGTACGCGCTGAAGAATAGTATATATAGCAATTATTACCTCGCTACGTCATCTATTCATTCTTCGTCAAATATCATTGAAGATCCGGCAGCTAATATCATTTGGAATATTACCCGCTCAAACGATGGTGTATCGTTCTACAACGATGCTGCGAAAAAATACGCATGTTTGTTCGAGACCGGCACTTATCACAACCTCAAATTGCAAGATGAAGCCAATTGGTTCACCCCCACTGTCAACAATGGCAATTGGTCCTTCGAATCAAACGACTGCGCCGGTTGGTATCTGGTATATTTTGTTTACAATAACACAACACGCGAATTCGCAGCCAAACAATCCGCCACTACAACTATTCAATTGTACAAACAACGCAACACCGATATCACATACTATAGTTCGTTTATCAATTGCACCACCACGGGTCTTAATGGCGAATGGACGAACGGACGAATGGATGAAGGAGCGAAGGGCGAATGGCACAAGGTGATGGAGAACGGTCAGTTGTACATCACCAAAGACGGTGAAAAATATACTGTTTTAGGCACAAAAGTGCAATAGAATGACCGCCCCAAAGGCTATCAGACTGAGGCGACCTGCAGAAATGCGGGTCGCTTTTATATTACCTGAAGACTGATTTCTAATGGCTGACGGCTGATGGCTGATACCCTTTTGCACAATTGACTTTCTAAAAGTAAAAAAATAATTGCATATACGGATTATTTGTTGTACTTTTGCCGTCGAAAACAATCATTTGTCCTACCGCACGGCATTTAGAGGTATCAAAAGGACAAGCGTAGAGTATTAAAAAACAACAAATTCTTATGGTTATGAAAAAGTATTTACTCGGCATCATAACTATCATGGTGTCATTAGCCGTAAACGCTGCTCCGCGCAGCATGGAAAAGGCTGCTGAGATAGCAGCCGAGTTCACAAATCATCAGTCTCAGCTGAATAATGTGCGCCGCGCACCGCGCAAAGCTACAGATATGCAGTTAGCACACCGAGTGAGCAAGCCTCAATCGGACGATGCTGCACTATATATCTTCAATCAAGCTGACAACGGCGGTTTCGTCATTGTCTCGGCGGACGATAATGCTGTCACTATTCTCGGTTATTCGGATGAAGGCACTTTTGAGGCCGACCGCATTCCGTCTAACGTACAATGGTGGCTGGATTATTATGCAGAGCGCATTGCCAAGGCACAACCTGCAAACAGTAGCACGAAGAAAGCACCAAAAGTGAATATTGCGACATCCGTTGCTCCTTTGTTGGGAAGTATTGAGTGGAATCAAGGTTTTCCATACAATGCCATGTGCCCGATAGACATGTTAGACACCACTTGGTCCGCCTCCGGTTGCGGGGCTACTGCGGCCGCACAAATTATACGTTACTGGAAATGGCCGAAAAAAGGAACAGGTTCGCACAGTTACACATGGCAAGACTGCATTAAAATAAATGAGGATGGAGAATGTATAGAAACGCACGATACGGTTCTGTCTGCTAATTTTGAAGCAACTACGTACGACTGGGATAATATGCTCGAGCAATACAACGGCAACGAGACCGCAGCGCAAAACCGTGCAGTGGCAGAACTGATGTACCATATCGGCGTTGCCAGCGAAATGGATTATGGAGGAAGTAAAGCCGGCGGTAGCGGAACAAACTTTCCATCAGTAGTTTACGCAATGATAGATTATTTCGACTACAATGGAGAAAAGATGGAAGCAATATGGCTTGACGACGCAACAACATATAGCGCCATAGCCGCAGCATTTCAAACCGATTTGCTTGCCGGTCGACCGATATTCATTGCCGGTTACGATAGTGGCGGCGGCCACGCATTTGTATGCGACGGCATGGATGCAGATGGTTTATTCCACATCAATTGGGGCTGGGGAGGCACTTCAAACGGCTTTTTTGCCTTGTCTGCTTTAGATCCGGACGAACAAGGCATAGGCGGTTCCGTAAACGGTTCCGGTTTTTCAATGTATATCCAATGTCTCCTTGGTATTGAGCCAAACAAAGAATATGTCAGCACGACCGGTTTGACAATAAACAAGACAGAACTAACGCTGAAGATCAAAGAGCGTTACCGCATGTCATATACCGTTCTGCCAGATAGTGCGTTCAACAAAGGTATCACTTGGAGCACAAGCGACAGCAGTGTAGTACGTCTGTCTGCCTCAGGTTTGGCTGTCGGTGTATCTGCCGGAACAGCAACTATTACCGCCACTACTATAGACGGAAAGCATACCGCTACGTGCGCAGTAACTATATTGAACGAACAGGTTCCGACAACGGAACTGAATGTTGATTATGGATTCATAGAGACAGATGAAGATTACGGTAATTGGAAAATTAATGTTACGAATACTAACGAAGACCAAGTTCCCTTTGTACGATTCTACATCAACTCCCATTCC
>JAEEHO010000172.1 GCA_016280845.1 Paludibacteraceae bacterium
AACACCTCTGCATGCAAATGCGTGGTGTCCAAAAACAGCACGCAATGACCGTCACATCAGATTTTACAGGAGTCTTCAATCAAGCTAAGACCCGTGAGGAATTTATGACACTCATCAAGAATTAACGAAAGATATTCATTTTCGGGCTATCTCCCTCGGCTTCAATACCGGCGGCAGAAAGAATAGAATAATACAAAAAATCCGTACGATAGCGCTTGTCCTTGTTTGCGACAAGCGCTTTTATTTTGTCCGGATAGGCAGATGCATACTTATCCGAGAACCAAACTATACATGCAGGATTATGCAACGCCAAAGAACTGCCTGCATGCAGCCATTCTCCATCCTCACCCAGTGCCTCACCGTGGTCACTGAGATAGATAAGTATCGCATTGCGCGCTTCAAAACGCTGAATCAGACTATCCAACATAACATCCATATATACGGCAGTATTGTCGTACGAATTGATAACCTGCTCACGTGTGTTGTTTGTTATGATACGATCTGTTGTTAGAGGTGTAAAGTGCTTGCAATTATCCGGAACGTGCAAATCGTAATACCAGTGGCTGCCTATCGAATGTAATACAAAAAGACGTCGCGTTTCCTTACTTCCCATCAGGCTATCCAACGGAGGCAATAGGTTTGCATCGTACCACGGAGAAAAAACATATACCGACTTATTCGCATTGGGAAAGATGATTGTATCGGCTTCATGAATAAAAGAAGTATATGTTCGACCATTGTCTTGATTACTAAGCCATGCACTTGTAAATTCGTTCTCGCGCAATGTAGCAATAAATGAGCGGTAAGAATAACACCACTCCGGATGTAAACTATCAGCAGGTGATAGAATATGCGGAATACTGGTAGCTGTATAGGTGTATTCACTATATATATTAGGCAAACTCACTACGTTCTCTCTTTGGTCTAACAGCGGTGTAGTGGAACGCATATAGCCGTTTAAACTTAGATGGTCCGCACGCATTGCCTCTCCTATGACAAGAACTATATCCAAACTATCGGGCAAGGCAACTGCCTCATATGCCAACTGACTACGCTCGCCATGGATAGCTTGCTGCTGTCTCTCATATTCTATCCAGCTATGCACAACGTTGTATGGAAACCGCTGATTGATGGCTGCCTTTAGATGCCAATGAGCGTTATAGTAGCCTATAAGTATTACCATTGCAACCAAAGCATGTATCCAAGCGTACTGAAGTCGAATTGTACGATGACGCCAATACACAAGGGCAAGGGCAATGAACATGTTTATCAACACCCATACTACCAGCTGCCAACTAACCACTCCGGCTATAGTGCCTTCGTTGGTATGCAGCGTGGCATCTATTATCATAGGTGTGATGGTTGCATGAAAAGCTACGCGAAAATAGGATATGGCGGCACCCGCTATGCCGAACAACGGAATAGCCACCCAAGCTACATAGCGATTAAGACCTGCTAAGTAGAGAATACTCCATGATGCGCCACTGATTGCTACTACGTATAACGCTATGGTGAGTATCGAACGTAAATCATGAACCGGATTGTCCAAAAAGTCTGGAAGTACGAAGCACACTCCAACCCACAACGTAGCACAGAGCGACCAAAGAATATACTTGAGAACTTCCCTACTCATGAATCATTAATGAACTACTAATATCTTAACTATTGTATGCTTGCCGTTCGGCTCATTGCAGAGCGCCGTGTACACTCCCGGCGTAGCACGTCTTCCGTCCGACAGTTTGCCATCCCACACCGCCAAACCTCCGTGGCTGCGGGTCTTGCATACCAAGTTACCTCCTTCATCCACTATATTCACCATGGTCTCTGCCATCAGTCCGGCTATACTGATCGCACCGCCGTAGTTAGGACGAACCGGGTTCGGGAATGCATAAGCGTGCGAGAAATCCTCTTGCGGTTCACTGGCGTCGCTTCGATAGGATGCCACTCCTTTGTCTGTGCCGACAAACACTTCGCCCGTTGTAGGCATGATTGCAATCGACAATATGTTGTTAGACGGCAGACTTGAATTATAGACCGTAAAGTGCTCTACTGTGAGAGAATCTTCCTCTATAAGGTACAAACCGGAACTGGCTGTTCCTATCCACATACGGTTTCCTCCATCAGCCATCATACAATTGATTTGCTCATCAGCCAACAGATAATCACCTAAGCGTGTGCCATCATTACGAGGAATGATAATACGGCGACATGCATCTTTTATACGGAACGAATCAGGTTTAGCGGGAAAAAGTATAATACCTGCGTCAGTACCTACCCATATACGGTTTCTCATATCTTGGGCTATGCAGTAATACAATCCCGGCGTTACTGACTTAATTTCTTTGCTGTCTGTAACGTCATGGAATGCACTACGCTTACATATCTGGTCATCGCCCGCATAAGTAGGAGTTCCGTTATCATCCAACAAAATGAGACCTTTCGTATCATCGCGCTGATCTAACATCCATTTATATCGGCTGTCACGCTGGTCTATCCACATCGCTCCCGGAGTAGAGAATATTAAGGGATCGGCGCCGATTTTAAGCTTTAATGCATGCCAACTGCCATCCGGTGTCATCACATGTATCGGCGCACCTATTTTTGTTGCATTCAGCACCCACAGATTACCTTGATCGTCCAGTTTTATACCGTCTGTACGCGTGAAATACTTCGGATCAGCATCTTTATTCACACGTTCCAGCGTACTATTATCTTTGTTGTAGCGCTTGATTGCAACATAATTCTCAAACTCTACAACACCGCAGCCATATGCGGCAACATAGAAATGGCCTGCATCATTCGGATCAACGGCTATACTTACCGGGTCATAGATACCACCCACACGCCATATATCCGATGTCGGCACATTGTGCCACTCGCTTCCGTTATAAATACTTACCGTCGCCACACGTCCGAACTCGTTTGCCCAACGACCACCGGGCAGCACATATATCTGTCCGTCGGCTGCATGCAGATGGTAACTGAAATTGTTCAGCGGCCCTTCAGGCTGGTAATACGTCGTTTCTTGACCGTTCAGTTTGACCAGACCTATTGATTCCACCGCCAGCCAATAATCATTTTGCGCAATAATGGCATCTGTCGGCGTATAATTAGCCGTCAACATGCTCAGCTCTCCTTCGTCCGAAATGCGAGCCAAGCCTGCCTGATCCGAGCAACGCGCCAATATCTGTCCTTCCGACTGGTGAACCCAATTCAGTGTGTTGGATAACACCTTCTGCCACTGACCTTCGTGGCAACGGTACAATAAATTGTCCGCAAATATATACAACTCATTGTTATGTTGGAATGCTTGTTGCAAACCTTCCACAGGCATTTCACGTTTGTGCCAATAGGTGTAATCGACCAAGTTGTCGCTGAGTGCCGCACTATAGATGTAATCTGGCGTCATCGCATAAAGCGAATCTCCCAATTCCACAACACACTTCACATCTACGGCCGAAGCCTCAGCTCCGACATAATATGTCTCCGCCATCTCCGCCTTGCCGGCATTGAGAACCAGCACACCGAATGGCATAGCCAGGTACGCATAACGCGAACCTAACGTAATACTGTTGACCGTTACCGGTGTGGACGAAGCTTTCATATAAAGATCCGGCATCTGTTGGACGTTGCCCTTGTCATGCATCAGGTCTATACGACCGTCTTCATATGTTATAATCAACTGACCCGACAACTTGTCGTACGCAATATGATTGATAGCGCCGCCACTCAGTCCGTTCGCTTTGTTCCAGTATTCCAATTCTTCCGTCTCGCGGTCGACGGAGAACAACGCTCCGTCCGCTAAAGCATATATACGCTTCGGTGATGCCACCACTTCCTGCGGATTGGAATAGGAGAAATGGAGTCGCCATTGCAACATACTACCCTCGTCCAATTCCTCTTTGTCCGCCATCTCATCCGGAGACAGCCCGTCCGGCTTACCGTGCGGATCATAGCTGACCAATCCTTCTGCAGTTCCCACATATACTACCCCGCGCGCATTGCACGCCAGCGACAGAATACTATTGCTCGGCATGGCCGAGTTATCGGTCGTATAGTGAGCCACTATATTGTCAACCTTTTCCGACAAAACGTACACTCCCATATTCTCCGTGCCGACCCATATCTGGTTTTCCGAGTCCTGACATAGTGCCATAACGCGCATCTCCAGCAGCGGATATTCGCCGTTGTTATCCATCAGACGCGGACGAATGATTGCGTTGGACGCAAAGAAGTCTATCGTATCTATCACAGCTATGCCTTGCTCCGTACCCAGCCACAAGCGGCCGAAGCGGTCTTGATACATCGCGCGTATCTCTGTCGGGCTAAACAACTGATCTTCTTGACTTACGAAACTGGCGCGTTTGCATATATTGTCATCGCTCTCGTCAAATGGCGTTCCTTTGTCATCAATCAGCACCACGCTGGTTATACTGCGCGCAGGAGCCACCCATTTGTAGTTGGCGTTTCTGTTGTCAAGCACAAAACCGCCCGGTGTGGCTATGGTCATCTGCGAATTGTCCACTTTGAGTGGCATTCCGTGCCATTCACCTGCGGCATCCAGACAGTTCAACTGGTTAGCCACCGAACCGGCATTCATCAGCCATAGACGGTTCTTCGAATCAAAGGTCGCAAAATCCAGACGCGTATATCGTGTCGGGTTATCTGCTACTGCCGATCCCAGCGAGTTATCCGATGCCGGCAGATATTGACGAACTGCCTTATTGCCCTGAAACTCAAATAGACCACAGCCGTAACTCGTAACATAGTAGTGCTCTGCGTCGCGCGGATCGACAGCCACGTTCATAAAATCCAGCGCCTTGTTGCCTACCACCGATTGTATCTCGTCGTTCTTTATGTTGGTCCATTGCGAACCGTCATAACGCATAACTACGCCCGGATTATTGTTTTGTGCCGTCCAACGACCACCGGAAACCACCCACAGTTTGTCTCCTTTTGTCGTCAGCTTGTACGGATTATTGTTCAGCGGTCCCTGCGGCTTATAGGCTACGCGCCCGCTTACTGTGAATCGAATTATTCCTTCCGTTCCGCCGGCGTACCACTCGTCTTTCCCGTCTTTGTAATGCGTTCCTTTGTCGGTGTCCGGCGCTATACGGCCGCTGCGCAACTCGCGATGCCAAACGGTATAATCAACCAGGTTGTCCTTGAGTGCAGCGCAATAGAGGCTGTCTGTACTGAAGGCATAAATACTGTCGTTTTTTATCTGCACATCGGCTATCGGTGTTTCCTGTCCGCCGGGACGCAACCAGTAGCTGTCCACCAACTTGTTCTCGCGCAAATCCAATGTCTGCACGCCGTAGTGCGTGGACAAATATGCCATACGACCTTCTATCGTAATATTATAGATGGTCTTGCGTTGCGTCATATCCTTGTCGTACAACTCACCTATATATTGCACGCCGTTCGCTCCCAGCAAGTCTATCTTACCTGTCTTGTAGGCTACTATCAGGCAACCCGAACGGTTGTCATAGCCGATACAACTGATTCCTGTACTGTGCAGACCCGACTGACGGTTGTATATACGCACTTTCTCTGTCTGTTTCTCTACGCTGAACAGACTTCCGTCCGATACTGCGTACACACGGTCGGGCGTCAACGCAATCTGACTCACGTTGTTGTACGCAAAATACGTATCCCAGCGTTGTGCCTGCGTTTGGATTACACCCAGCAGACACGCTGCACCAAGTATGTATCTTCTTATATTCATATAGCCTAACTTTTTCGATACATTTTTAAGACATTTCCGAGCCACTCTCGAGCCACTCTCGGGCCACTCTCGAGCCATTCTCGAGACAATCCTAGACAATACAGCGGGTATTTCCGAGTCGGACCTAGGTGATACCTAGGTGATACCCAGGTTATACCTAGGTTATTCAGCGACCCTCACACTACCCTTCGCCCATTCGTCCATTCGTCCATTCGCCTTTAAGACTTTCGCCATTAAAGCACTTCCACCAGTTTCATCATTGCGCGACCGCGGTGACTGATGCTGTTCTTCACTTCTGCAGGCAGTTCTGCAAACGTCTTGTCATAGCCTTCGGGAATAAATACCGGGTCATAGCCGAATCCTCCGTTTCCGTATTCCGCGTCAGAAATCTGTCCGCGCACTATGCCTTCCACTTGCAAACACTCGTCCTTTCGTCCATCCGCTCCTTCGCCTTTCGCTTTTATAAGCGTTACGACAGTCTTGAACTGCGCGCCTCGGTCTGTCTTATCCCTCAGCATCCACAGGGCTTTGGCTCTGTTGGCAGAAAAGGTACCGGCCTCACCGTCCTTCTTTTCAAAAGTCGGTTCCATCTTGTACCAGCGCGCAGTATATACTCCCGGCGCACCGTTCAGCGCATCTATCTCCAAGCCCGTATCGTCCGCAAACACACCGTCCACATCCGACCATTTGCCATTCGCCTTCAACCACTGACATACCGTATCGGCTTTTATCTTACTGTTCTCTGCCAGCGTTGTGCCTGTCTCGTCTATTTCTTGTTCGAACCCTACTTCGTGCAGACTCAATACTGTTATTCCTGCGGGCATAATCGCCTGCACTTCCTGCAACTTATGGGCATTATTGGATGCAAATACTAATCGCATATCTTGGTTGTTTTGTCTTTATCGTTTGTGCGTGCGCGCAAAATCGCGGCAAAGATACAAATAAATTTGCATATATGCAAATGATACACACAATTTCTCTCTAAAAGTCCGAATGAACATACAAAAAGAACGCCTTTCGACGTTCTCTTACAATTATTTTGTGACCTCGCTGGGGTTCAAACCCAGAACCTTCAGAACCGGAATCTGACACTCTATTCAATTGAGCTACGAGGCCTCTTACCGCAGCACGCCGCGGCTCTCTTATCTACGGCTTCCGCCGAGCAATATCAGTACATAGTATACCAATGTCGCAAGCGAACCCAAAGCTGCAACTACATATGTATATGCTGCACTATGCAATGCGTCGCTGGCCATTCGGGTTGTATGGTTGTCGGTTATACCTGCCTCCTGAAGCCAATTGACTGCTCGTTGGCTCGCATTAACCTCCACCGGCAAAGTGATAAACGAGAACAATGTGGTCAATGCAAACAGAGCAATACCAACCATCAACAACTGCGGAAAAGTCTGAACCGTCAACACTCCTATCAGCAGTACCCACTGCATCCAGCTGCTGGCAAATGATACAACCGGCACCAATGCCGAACGCAACTTAAGCGGCGCGTAAGCCTCAGCGTGTTGCACTGCATGACCGCACTCGTGAGCTGCCACTGCTGCTGCAGCAACGTTGCTGCCGTTATAGACATCTTCTGACAGATTGACAGTCTTGGTGGCAGGGTTGTAGTGGTCGGTCAACTGGCCTGCAACACATGTGACCTGCACATCATAAATATCGTTGTCATGCAACATCTTCTCCGCTACCGCGCGACCGGACATAGGCAACTGCTCTTGACTGTAACGTTTGAACTTGCGCTTGAGCGATGCCTGAATGATCCAACTCAGCAGCATCAAGCCGCCAAATACTATCCAATAAATCTGTGACATAATAATCTAAATGTTAATTTGTTGGTTTACTTCGGTTTACTTCAACTTATTTCGGTGTACTTTTAGGTGAGTAACGACCCGCACGCGTGGCGCGACATGTCTTACATTGACCATAGACCACAAGCGAGAAATGGGTTACTCCAAAATTGGTGTATTTGCGTTCCATAATGATACGCTCCACTGCTTTGTCTTTCATGTCAAAGATACGCCCGCATTTCTGGCATACTACCCACATATGTGGTTGCTCCTCTACGATAACTTCGTACTCTGTGGCATGATTGCCTTGCAGCCGATGTACACCCCGCAAAATCTGTGCCGAAACGAACAACTCCAGCGAATTATATACCGTTCCGCGCGTCAAGTGCTCTGCTTTGCACTTTTCTTCCAATTCTTTGGCCGTGAAGAACGGTGGCAACTCGAAGACCAACTGCAGCACTATCTCACGTTCGGGCGTGTGACGCATCTGATGGCCGTCGATATACTCGTTCAGCCGTTCGAGTGCTTGTTCATATGGTGATTTGCGTTTCACTCAATCGGTTTGATATACGCACGGCGGCGCTTATGCTGCTTGTGCGGCAATTGGGTGAAATTAGCGATATTCTTGGTGTTGGTTTCCAAGATAGATGTAGTCTCCAGACGCTTGACACCATACTTGGCCATGATAGGAATCTGGTCTTGGAAAAACAATGCATTCACGCCTGTTCCCTGATAATCAGGACGAACGGCGATGAGCAGCAAATCGACTGCCTCCATCTTCTTCGCCTTGAGCGCCTTGAGAATATGATACCAACCGAACGGGAAAAGACGTCCGCCGCATTTGCGCAGAGCCTCTGATATATTCGGCATACCTAGTCCGACGCCCACAATCTCGTCTTTCTCATTGACAACGCAAGTAACGAAATCGAAGTTAAGCAACGGGAAGTACATATTCTTGTAATAGTGCTTCTGCTTCACCGTCATCGGCTGGAAATTATAGAGTTTCTGGTACGCCTCGTCGATTACATCCATGTAGGTTATACCGTACTTCTTCTCCAGTTCACGTGCATTCTTCACCTTATCTACGCGTACGTGCGAGCGCTGCTTGACAATCTCAGCCACACGTGTGATTCGCTCGGGCGTGCCGTCCGGATAAACCTGGATCTCGATCCAATCGGCCTCTTTGACCAAGCCGTAAGCATCCATGTGCTTGACATAATACGGATAGTTGTAGAGCGAAGCCATCGGCGCAAGGTACTCGTATCCCTCAAGCAAAAGCCCTTCGTGATCAAAATCGGTGAATCCTACCGGGCCGTTGAGCGCATCCATGCCGTGCTCTTTGCCCCAAGCAGCCACTGTGTCCAGCAGAGCCTTGCTGACCTCCAGATCATCGATAAAGTCACACCAACCGAAACGGACATGCTTGTAACCCCATTTCTCATTGGCCTTGTGGTTAATAATACCGGCTATACGTCCAACGGGTTTGCCATCGCGATAAGCCATCCAGAGTTGGTACTCGCTCACCTCCAAAGCCGGGTTGTGGTCGGGGTTGAAACAGTTCATCTCGTCGAAGAACAAAGGCGGGCAGTAGTACGGACAATCTTTATACAGATCGTTGGCAAACTCAATGAATTTGCGCAACGCACATTTTCCTTCAATTTTACGAATTTCGACAGCCATAGTCTGTTATTTTTTTCAAAAAACGCGGCAAAAGTACTAAAAAATTTTGATATGTGCAAAAAAAACAGTAATTTTGCACGCATTTTGAAGTGTCACAGAAAGATGTGACAAAGGGGCTATCTGGTTTTGACAGCAGGTAGAGCGCCTATGTAAGCACGCCGAGCAATGATGCAACGCTCGTTAATCTCGCTTCAAAAACTAACTGGCAACAATACTGTAGCTCTCGCTGCTTAAACCGAAGTATAGTAGGTTTACTTATTTCGGGCACCAGGTGCCTGAACGAGACGTCGCTCCAAGCCGAGTCTGTGGGCTGAATGGGTATAGCGGCGCGGAAATTCACAGAATAGGAATTGCAGGCTGCGATGCAATTCCGAAACTTTAGCAGATAAGCCGTAGGTTGGTGGCTTGGGTCTTGCCTGCGGACGAAAATGAAGGCCAAGATAATCGTGTAGAAAGCATATACGTTCCTTGTTTGGACGCGGGTTCGACTCCCGCTAGCTCCACACTTATGAGAAGAAGACTATTATTTATACCCGTTTTGTTGTGCGCGGGCGCGTGCGTCGTGATGGCGCAGGAGGTGCGCAAGCCCGATACGCAGATAGCAGACAATACTTTCTTCGACCCGACACGTAAGGAGAAAGTGGAAGAAGAGTATCATTTTGGCGTGGATTATCGCATTGAAGTGGGTTTTGCACAAAATCAACAACGCACTAAGAACTTGAATTATCCGGACATGTACCTGCATGGTGCGCGTCTGGGTGCAACATTCAATTTCCGATTGCCTATTCATTTCAGTATAGAGACCGGAGTTCTCTATTCGCTGCTTTACGGTCGCCAGCAACAACACTGGCGCTCGGTGGATGCACCGTCGGTACAAGAGGAATACCTCCAACACCGCATATTGGAGCACAACATCACGATACCCGTGCGCTGCTACTACAACATTCCGCTGTGGAAACAACTGAATATGTTCTTTTTAGCCGGACCACAACTGCATATCGGTCTGGCAGAGACCGACTATATACTGCCGCACCTGAGCGGAGTAACGCAGACATGGCTGGAGTCGCAAGGAATACCTACGTCCAAATATGACCGAATGAGCAACGAATTGGTGCGGGCAAACATCCAATTGGGTGTAGGTATGGGATTTGAGTGGGACCGCTACCGTATCCAGGGAGGATATGACTTCGGGCTGAACAATCAGATTAAGACTCCCAAGGTATCCAACCAACACATGTGGGAATGGGGTTGGTACGTCAGTTTCTGTTACAAACTGAAATAACGCTCATGAATCTGATATCTACTATACTCCTGTCCGTCACAATGTTGACGCAACACCCCATCACCGGACAATCGAACATGTCCGTTTTGGTGCAGAATATGCGTACCGGTGAGATCATTGATTCGTATCGTCCGGACCATGTCGTACCGCCTGCCAGCGTAATGAAACTGCTGACCACAGGTGCAGCGTTGGAGATGCTGGGTGCTAATTATCGATTCAAGACTACGCTCGAATATAGTGCACCGATAGAGAACGGAGTACTGCGAGGCGATCTCTATATCAACGGAACATGTGACCCGTCGCTGGGATGGAAAGGCAAGACGGGTTTTCTTGACCAATGGGTTAGAGCTATTCGCGAAGCCGGTATTATGCGCATTGAGGGTGCAGTAATCGCAGATATGACCTTGCTGGACGGTGATGCTGTCAACCCATCATGGCTATGCGAGGATGCCGGCAACTACTATGCACCCGGTATCTTCGGTATCAATTACTACGGCAACACGATGAACATCGTCCTTAAGAGTGGCGAAGTAGGTTCACTAGCGACAGTCGTCAGCACGGAGCCGCAAGTGGAAGGGATACGCTTCATCAATCGTATCCGGTGCACTAAGATCACGTATGACGGCGCTTTCGTCAGCGGTATGCCGTATAGTCGGGAACGCTATTTGAGCGGTTCGGTACCGAGCAACCAAGGTACGTTCGGCCTGAAAGGAGACCTGCCTAATCCAGGTTTGCTTTTGGCGCAACACCTGACCACTCGTCTGCGCAATGCGGGCGTTCGTGTGGAGCGAGACGCCAATTTCGAAGCCGACTACAACGGCCTTAATCCGCCACGCAACATACTCTATACGCACCGTTCACCGACACTGAGCGAATTGATCAAAGAGACCAATATCAATAGTAACAACCTCTTTGCCGAAGCGCTATTCCGCTATCTCGGCACACGTTACGGCAAGCCGGGAACAATACGCGGCAGCCAAGATGTAATCCGAGATTTCTGGCTGCGCAAAGGAGTGGATATGAGTTCTGCCATCATCAAAGACGGTTGTGGCCTGGCTCCGCAAGATGCGGTCAGCGCCAAAACTTTTGTTCAGGTGCTGAACTATATGGCGCATAGCAAGAATGCCGATGCATGGATGGCTTCGCTACCCGTCAGCGGCGTTAGCGGCACTATCAAGAATCTCTGTCCGGACACACCGCTACAAGGACGTATTCATGCGAAGAGCGGAACAATATCCGGCACAAAGAATTTTGCAGGCTATATTGACATGCCTAATGGTGACCAGTGGGTTTTCTCCATCCTGATCAGCAGTGCACCGGGCAAGGCCAAAAAGATACAAACAGTCATACAAGACTACTTGTTGGATTTGTGTAAGTAACAAAGAGGTAACGATGAAAGTTGAGAGTACCGATAGTACAAACACGTTGCTGCGTGAATTGGTAGCCAAAGGCGAGGCTCCCGAATATGTCTATGCGGACTTTCAGACCGCCGGACGCGGCCAGACGGGCAATACGTGGGAAAGCGAAGCAGGCAAGAACCTACTCTGCTCCATTTTGCTTCCGTCGGATGAGCAACCATTCTTCCTCACCGTAGCAGTAAGCGTTGCGCTGCACCGTGTAGTGGCAGCCATCATAGAAAAAGAGACCAAAGAGTTTGCAACCGGTCACTTATCTCTCGATTGGGTGCAAGATATCCCCGGGTTCGGCACACAGGACCTGACCATCAAATGGCCCAACGACTTATACTATAAAGACAGCAAATTGGCGGGCGTATTGATAGAAGGCGCTATGAGTGGGCAAAAGATGGAGTATGCAATAGCCGGCATTGGACTGAATGTCAACCAGACCAGATGGCGTTCGGCGGCACAAAATCCTATTTCATTAAAAACCGTTTGCCGCTCCATCACTGGCGAACAAAAAGATTTTGACATCGACAAGTTGATGGAAGACATATATAGCGAACTGCAAAAAGTACTGAATACACCGCGTACGATGGTGTGGGAGATATACAAGAAACTGCTCTATCGTCGGAACGGCGGACCATGGCCGTTTGTGGAACGTGAGGTAGATATGGCTCCTACGATGAACGCTCCGAAAGGAATCAAAGGTACGTTCATGGCACACATAATAGGTGTGCTTCCGTCGGGAGAGTTAATATTACAAGACGAGAAAGGGCAAACACGTACGTACCACTTCAAGCAAATCAGATACGTATTATAATCCTTGAATCTTAAATATTTGAATATTTGAATTTTAAAATTATTATTTTATATGCAGAGTATTATCATCACCGGCGGAGCCGGTTTCATCGGCAGCCACGTAGTACGTCTCTTTGTGAATAAGTATCCCGACTACCGCATCATCAATGTGGACAAGTTGACTTATGCCGGCAACTTGGCAAACCTCAAAGATATTGAGGACAAACCGAACTATCGCTTTGTACGTGCCGACATATGCGATTTTGACGCTATCTACGCACTGATGCAAGAGGAGAAAGTGACAGGTGTTATCCATCTGGCAGCAGAGAGTCATGTAGATCGTTCCATCAAGGATCCGTTCACATTTGCACGTACCAACGTCATGGGAACACTCTCTATGCTGCAAGCAGCCAAACTATATTGGGAGTCGCTGCCCGAGAAGTTCGAAGGCAAGCGCTTCTATCATATCTCTACCGATGAAGTGTACGGTGCATTGGAAATGACAAACCCGGAAGGAATCAAACCTCCGTTCACCACCAAGGCATCGAGCGGTGAGCATCATTTGGCCTACGGGGAAGACTTTTTCTACGAGACCACCAAATATAATCCTCACTCGCCATATTCTGCCAGCAAGGCTTCGTCCGACCATTTCGTACGTGCTTTCCACGATACATACGGCATGCCGACTATCGTGACCAACTGCTCTAACAACTACGGCCCGTATCAGTTCCCGGAGAAACTGATTCCGCTATTCATCAACAATATCCGTCATCGCAAGCCGCTGCCCGTTTACGGCAAGGGAGAGAACGTTCGCGACTGGCTGTTTGTAGAAGACCACGCACGTGCTATCGACCTGATTTTCCATAAGGGAAAAATAGCAGAGACCTATAATATCGGAGGATTCAACGAGTGGAAGAACATCGATATTATCAAGACTGTCATCAAGACCGTTGACCGTATTCTCGGTCGTCCGGAAGGTGCAGATCTGGATCTCATCACATTCGTTACCGACCGTGCAGGACACGATATGCGTTACGCAATCGACAGCACCAAACTACAAAAAGAACTCGGCTGGGAGCCGAGTCTGCAGTTCGAGGAAGGTATAGAGAAAACCGTTCGCTGGTATCTGGACAACCAGGAATGGATGGACAATATCACCTCAGGCGAGTACGAGAAGTACTACGAGGATATGTACAAGGGACGTTAATAAGTCTGCCTATAGATTTTCGGCGTTACCCCAACATGCGCTTTGAAGAAGCGGTTGAAGAATGCCACATTGTCAAAGCCGAGGCTACAACCTACTTCCTTAATAGAAGTGGATGTTAGTTTCAGCTGAGACTTTGCGTCCGTTAGGATAGCGTCCACTATAATATCTCCGGCTGTACGAGGACCAACAATCTTGATGGACGTACAGAGGTGAGGCAATGTCATCTTCATGTATTTTGCATAGTCGCTCACCTTGTGCCACTCATGGTAGTGTTTGAGCACTAAATCGCAATATTGACGATATATCTCCACCTTACGATCGGTAGCCTTGGATGATGTTTCTTCGTGCTCGCGAGCATACTTGGTATAACTACTCTGAATCAAGTTGAAGATATGTACCATCTTTTCGCTGTCGAGCATAGTAGGTCGTGCGTTGAGCGCCATGACCAACGTTTCATAGAACGAGCAAAGCACTTTAGCCTGCTCTTCACTCACGTGTATAATAGGTGAATCTATTTGCATGTCTTTGGTCGACATGCTGTTGCCGACAGCGTGTTTTTCAAGGAATTTACTACCGAAGACCACCCAATAGACAAGTGCATCTTCTGAGAACTCTCGGATAAACAAGAAACTCCCCGGTTCCAACATCAAGATATCGTTGGCCTGGAATTCGTAATCCGTCATATTGATTGTAGCGTGCGCCGTTCCGCGAACCAAGATGGCAAAAACACCACACATGATTTTACATGGGTAGCGTCCGTATTCATTCATCAATTTACCACTTGCATCACCGATCATGTAATCGCCGTACGGGCAATCAACAATAGGGATATTCTTTTCTTCCATCTTAAAAAGAGATTAGAAAACCGCTGCAAAGATACACTTTTTTTTTTGATTACCAAAATATTTGCACAAAAAAAGCACCCCGTAGGATGCTTTTTTTTGATACATATACATGTTATTACAATGTATAATTAGATATGCTACACGGCGTTACATGACAGCGTCGTAAAGTTCTTGAGTCGATTTGAAGATCTTTGCGTTAGAGATCTTGGTTACCTTGCAACCGCACTTCTTCTCGATAGCTTTCATATCTATCTTCTTTGGATCACCGGTGAGAATGATTGTAATAGGTTTGCCCTTGATGTTCTCCTGGTAGAACTTCTCGATATCGTCAAAAGTAAGTGCTTCTATAGCGGCTGCGTTTACTTTAGCCGGATCTTCATTGTAACCGATGCGCTGCCAGTATTCATAGGTTGCAGCCTTGCCACGCATGGATGGTTTAGACGATCTATTTATCTGCTTTAGCATAGACTGAATAGTAACAATCTTCTGCGTATCTTTCGGCATATCTGTTAATATATCCATGTATACGTCAATGGCATCTGTTACTTTGTCGCTCTGAGTCCCCACGTATCCGAAGAAGAAGCAATCTTTGCCCGGAAGACTCGGTTTTTCGTAGTAACCAACCGTGCTATATGCCATAGAACGTCTTTCTCGAATCTCATACTTGACAACACTGGAGAATCCACCGGACATATATTGATTAAAAGCACTAGAAGCTACATCCGAAGCGATATCGTACGGACTTCCGTTGATATATAGATAGATGTCTGCCTGCTGTGCATTGCTATTTGGCAAGAATAAAACGGTCGGTTTGTCGTATTTCTGCATATCTCTAACATACATCGGCTTAGCCGGTTTCATTCCTTCTGTCAAAGGCAGTTCCGAAATGAGTTTGTCTTTAGACAGTGTACCACAATAGAATACATCCAGAGCGTAAGAACGAGCCTCAGCGATAAGCGACTGAACCTTCGGCAAACCAAGCCCCCAGATGTCAGCAAAAGGAACTTCATCCAAGTAGCTGGAGTTCTTGCCCCAAAGCCCATAATACAGCAACGCATTCTTCTGTACAGCAATTCGTTTCTGACGACTGAGACGATTGAAGAAGACGTTACCCTTAACATTGTCTAATTGTTTCTGCTCCAGATAAGGCATCAAGAGTTGACGGTTAACGAGGTTCATGATCTTGTTCATATTGCCGTCCTCACCGGAGATGGAGATATAGAAGTAGGAATCATTGCAATTGTAGGATACACTTGCGCCGAGTTCAGCCATTTGCTGTTTGAAGTCTTTACCTTCAGTAGCCGGGTTTCCCATAATACCTGCGTTGCTCATGAGCGCAGCAGCAAACGGAAGCAACGGCATTTCGTGTGCACCGACACCGTAACGAAGCGTAAGAGTGAAGATATCGTTCTTCGTGTTAGGCGTATAACGCAAAGTAATATTGCTGGCAATATCACTTATCTCCACATCATTGAAGTCACAGAAAGATGGTTTTATCTCTTCTTTGGGCATTTGTTTGAAGGCCTTGGCATATTCGGTCTCCTCGCGCGAAGGTTCTACCGGTTTGATATTCGGCTTCGGAAGCGTCTTAGCCTTCGGGGTCTTGGTCTCCTCATCAAAAGAAATGGTCATATACGAAGCCCCGAAATATTTCTTGGCTACACGTACGATTTCCTCTTTTGTCAACGCTTGGATACGCTCATTTTCCGTAAAGATATCATCCGTTGGCCTATTGTAAGCAAATGCGCCTATCAAACTCCAAATCTTGAGTTCCGTACTTTCGTTATCTGTTTTATGTTCACGTACATATTCACGCTTAGCGTTGGCAATAAGGGCGTCGTCAATATCTCCGTTCTTGATTTTCTCCAACTCTTTCATAACGATAGCTTTGGTGGCCTTATCTGACTCAAACATACGTTGATTAGCGTCATAGTATGGAATAGTCTGAACAATGATACGTCCGGCATTGCGTCGGCAATCGTTACGAAGATGAATGCTTGACACATCACCATTGATTCTCAACTTATCGAGCAGACCTGTACTACCGTTGTAGAGCATAGAACATATAAAATCGAGAATATCCTCATCCGGATGCCCTTTTTTAACACTCGGGAAAATCCATGTTATTTGCGGGTTGTATCCTAAATTATAGTGCTTTGTCGGATATCCTTCAAATGATACTTCCGGATACACAGGATGCTCAGGCAGTTCTTTCGGTTGAAGACGAGAGAATGCTTCCTGAATCATCGGTTTTGTTTTCTCCGCATCAAAATCTCCTACAATAATAAGTGCCATGTTATTAGGCACATACCATGTGTTGTAGAATTCTATCAATTTGGAGAGACGCGGGTTTTTGAGATGTTCAGGCAAACCAAGAACGCTACGCTCGTACGGACATCCTTTGTATATATTTTTTTGGATTTGTTCACCAACTTGTGATGAAGGATTGTTCGCATATTTATTGTACTCTTCAAACACGTTTTCCAATTCGGCTTGGAAAGTACGAAAGACAGGGTTGATCAGACGCTCTGAGAAGATGTTCAACCAACGGTACATCTCTGCGGACGGGAAATTATTGTAATATATCGTCCAGTCATACGAAGTACCGGCATTGACATCTGTTGCGCCGATGCGGTCCAATTGTACGAAGAAATCCTCCATAGAAGACAACTTAGCCTGACGCATGGAGCACTCGTTAATCTGAGTAGCGAGTTGCTCACGCAGTTTGGCATCAGTAGTCTCGCTGTACTGGTCGTACAAGTCGATAATAGAATCGTAGATGGGTTTCTCTTTCTCCCAATCAAGAGCACCGATTGTCTGGGTACCCTTGAAGAGCATGTGCTCCAAATAGTGCGCCAAGCCGGTATATTCAGCCGGTTCGTCCACGGCACCAGCGCGGACGGCGATATAGCCGGCTACGTCCGGTGCATCATGATCTTCCCACAGCATAACCGTGAGACCATTGTCCAATTTGTATTCAGTATAACCTTCTCTGGTTAGAGCTGAACAGAGAGTGATGCTGCCGATAAGCAGCAATACGCACATTAGTAATTTCTTCATTTCGATTTTAATTAAGTAGTTAATAAAATAGATAATTAAAATCTTCTTCTTCGTTTGTTGTTAGAGGGGGAGCGTCGTAATTTGAAAACAGCTATACCCATTGCGCGAGTTTTATAGCAATTATGTCAAATCGTAGCCATAGTGGCGGAGGCGGCCGGTGTTGGAACGCCAGTCCTTGTCCACCTTGACAAAGAGTTGGAGGAAAACCTGTTTCTGGAAGAACTCCTCGATATCTTTACGCGCCATCGCTCCCACTCGTTTGAGTGCAGAGCCTGCTTTGCCGATAAGGATACCCTTCTGCGAATCTCTCTCGCAGAAGATGACGGCCGATATACGGATCAGATTCTCTTCTTCAATAAACGATTCCACTTCCACCTCTACGGAATAAGGAATCTCTTTGTCATAATTGAGCAATATCTTCTCACGGATAATCTCGTTGAC
>JAEEHO010000173.1 GCA_016280845.1 Paludibacteraceae bacterium
ATCGGGCGGTGACGTCCGAGTCTGCCCTGTAGGCAGGCTTTCATCGTCTTCGTGTCCATGTTGACCTCCTTGCTTTTGAGACACAAGAAAGTCTAACAGATGACGCCCGACGCTTCAACCCCCCGGCTGAAGCCCGCTCAATCAACCGTCACGCGCTATCGCGAAAAAGCCAGGTGTTGCACTGGAAACTCGCGCGCGCGATGACTTTGGCTACCCCTACTGTTTCACAACATTAACACAGAGTAGGATCATCATCAACCTTGTCAAGCACCTTCTTGACCGATTCACAGAACTGCTCCTCCAATGTATGGAATTCCTTAAGCACTTGCTTATAAACTTCCTTTCCTGCAGCAGTAGACCAATCTACCGCTTTATACTGATCGTCTATTTGCTGCATCGGAAATCCACATACTGTCATATAATGCTTAACAGACCTATCATGCCAAGCCATCGCTTTTAATGGCTGCTCACCATGCACAGAGAACGGCGTGAGGAAAATACCTGCGATGCCCTCGCTTGGATCGCCATATCGATAGAGATATGTTGCCATTTGATACAAGTCGTCACGCGAGACAGCATTGGCATCTTTAGACGTGATTCCAATTTGATCCACGTGTTTGTATTTCGCGTCCATTATCGCGATAAGACGCCCCGATTTGTCGTAAACCATAAAGTCGGGGCGTACACGTCTGGAACCTTCAAGCAACCAGTCATTTCTACCCATCTCGTTCGGAGATTCAAATCGATACTCAGGTATGTGCTTTTTTAATGCTGACAGAAGATAATTCTCCCATATCTCTGCCACATCCACAAAGTAGGCAGGCCCATTCCCGGCCCCCTCCACCTCTCCGGCCCCATACCCACGCAATATTACTTTGCTCAAGTTCATGACAGCCCGATATGGCTCCGTGTGTCGCGTATAGGAGACCGCATCAATATCTCGCAATGTTACACCGTCATTCCCAACTCCAAACGACGCCAACCGCGCGTCGTGCTCAGCGATTGAAAGATATGATTTCACCGGCAACGCAGAATTCGAGAGCAAACGATAAACCATCCTAATCGTCCGATTGATCGTGTTGTCAAATGTAAGCGGTTTGTAGGTACAATAGAATCGGCTCTGGTCGGCAATATTGTTCTTTAGATGCTGAGACACATCTAAACGCCCCTTGAAACATCTCAAGTTACTATTACGCCAAACATACGCTTTGGGAACGGAAACCAGCTTCATTGCCCGCTCGAAAGCATCGCGCCACATCAAAAGCAGAAGCCATTCCGAATCATCTTTCCCGGATTCCATACCTCGCGAATGAAGTCTTTCGGGCAGATAGACGCATGAAGCGCGCCGAAGCATTTGTCGCCAGACAGGTTTTGCCATTCGAGGTTCGATACGAAACCGCACTATGTCGTTGCCGACAGCAACACATGCTTGCCCGACATAATGTGAAGTTGTAAACTTGATCTTATCTATTTGATTAACATGTTTATTGACAATGTGTGTCTGTGTCACCGCACAGCTAATCATGTCTGGCAATTGCTCCTCTCGCCTTGCCCCATTTAAAGAATAGCACTTCAACCTATCCGAATGCACATCGTCATTCAGAAGAGCAACAGCTTGAAGTACATTCGCCCCATGTCGCTCTTTAGGGCTACAATCCCACTCGAGCGAAGGGGTACTATCCTCCAATCTGATGGTTATCTCAGCCATTTTCGAACTCGGCGCAGAATGCTTCCTTGAGCTTATTAACATCATCCATTCGGTCTTCAAACTCAAGTCCTAGATACTCTTCAAGCAAAGGCAAAAGATGGTACGTCCAGAGTTGTTCAAGCGCGAAAGGCTTTAATTGATAAAACTTCTTGTCGCCTTCGTCATTGAGGCAGCCGCAGAAATCCTTCACCCGAAGGAAATAGGCATGTCCAATTTGCTTCTCAACTGGAAGATGAAGAACTTCTTGCAACTGCTCATTGAGTTTCATCGCCCTCTCGGCAAAAATCTGAGCAACTTCTGGCTCCTGCTGATCCTCCTCCTGTTCCGTCCCAGCCTTCATTGCTTCATACTGCTTAGGCGAAAGAAAATTCTCCTGTTCAAGAGCATCCATGTTGGGCGGAATCTTCAAAAATGCGAATCGCCTCCGCAACGCAAGATCAAAGCCCACCAGACTCTTATCAGTGTTGTTCATTGTCCCGATAAGATAGACATTTTTCGGGATCTTGAACGCCCCAAAGGTTGGGATATTCATTGTCGAGTCACGGTACTCGAGCCCATACATCAACTCTCCGAAGACCGACGACAAATCCGCGCGATTGATTTCGTCTATGATCAGATAGAATTTCTTATCCTCGTTTTCTTCCTTCGCGGCCGTATCGCAGATTTTCTTAAACACACCTTCCTTGATTTCATAGAAAACCTGTTTTGTATCCTTGTCAACTCCTGGGAATATTCCTCCCACAAAATCCTGATAAGAGTAGTTTGGGTGGAATTGAACCAGAGTCACCTCGCCTTTATCGGATTGGTAGCAAACTCTTCCGTCGTCTTCTTTCTTCGCAGTTTCAGCCTGATTGAGATCAATCCCCAACACGCTGAACGCATAAGCCTTCGCCGCACGAGTCTTCCCCGTTCCCGGAGGGCCATAGAGCACAACCGCCTTGCTGCCTTTCTCCAGAAGCGTTTCAAGATCCTGCTGCGATGACTCCGTCAGAGAAACGGCAAAAAGAAAAGCCGCAAGCTTCAGCCGGCAATTCGAGAAATTAGCATCAGTAATCCCCATCGTTTGGGCGATGCCCTTAGACAATTTCCGCCATTCCTGCTCAAAATCCACCTTCGACATTTTCCAGTAGCCACGACCGCTTGCATTGATGCCAAAAGCTTTATCGAAGTCATTATTGGACTGTTCTGCTACGTTAGGCCACACTTCTCTAAAGAATGTCAAAAGATTGATAAATGAGCGCAAGCTCAAAATAGGAATGACATCCTCACGAGCCAACATCCAAAGATATTTATAGACAAAGCGATATTCGAGCGCCGTCTCCCCATCGCCATCAGGCTTCTCGTAGGTCAAGCCACTAGATGCTCTGCCTTCACGGACATCCTTCATCCAGGCAATAATGTGCCAAGGATAGTTGTAGGAGTAAACCCACGGATCAGGGTTCAGCATGCAGCATGTCGTATTGAATGTTTCATACGAAGAAAGCCCTCCGGCATTGCTTAGCACTCTGAATCTTGGATCACGATCTCCCTTGATCGCAGAAAGTTTACCCCAGACAAGATCGCGACACTTCTCACGTTCACTATCCAACCCCAGTTCTCTTGAGTTCTCCAAAAGCAGTTTATATACCGTAGCCGAACCACCATCGTTAATGCCAACGGCACAACCGTCGCCAAGAGCAGTGTTTTTCGAATCGCGTAATTGCTGAGGCAGATCGTATTCCCATATCTTGTTAAGAGCGTCATATAGCCTTTGCGCATATTCAATGGCATCAGGCTGGAGTTGAATAGGCGCAAAGAAACGCTTCAACTCAGGCTGTTCACCTTGAGAAACCTTGTCCCAAAGCATACGCAACTTTTCACATGACACATTCATGCTCTCATCCTTTCTACTTATTCTACGCTTCTGCGCTCTTTCGCATGATTTCATCCTTCGGAGCAAACGCAGACTCCTTCACTAAGCGAACAAATCAACTAGCCCCAGAACGTCTTGATGCAGCCTGATGTGCGTACCATCCTGCTCAAATACCAATCCATACGAATGCCCCGCATTCGTTTTCATACTTGAAAGACAAGCGTCAAACGACTCAACCCACATGTCTGGATGGACAATTGGGTCATTGCATAACAACCTTAAGTCACCAATTTCCGCAATACGGTTTTCATCACAACAGGCAAGAAACGCCCTTATTATCCGATGTGGTTTACATCTTGGATTCCCAGCCCATCGTGCCATACGATTCACGGCCTTATTTTCATTCGCTGCATTCCCATTATTAAACCGGGCTGGCTGTACCCGCCTTGTCGCATTTAAAGGAACCTCTGCCCTATTTCTTGGAGGGTGTGTAAGAATCATAATGTTTTCGCCCCTAAGCAAGGCGATACCAGAAGAGAGGATCATCCTTAGGTAATCGTCATACAAACCACCAAATGCCTCCTGACGCTTTTGGCTAATAAAACGCTTCATTGCACCATACTCACTTACACCGCGGCCATACTTGACACCGTTTATTAAGAACTCGTGCGAATTAGAATTGGGAGAAAGAAAATAATTCAATGGGTTGCAGAATCGCAGAAAATGAGCCTTGAATACCATCCGATCACATGCTTGGATATCTCCAAATCTACGGATAGGTCCTTCTATCGGGTCAATCTCCCAATCGCGCAGAGTTCCTGGGATACAATAAGAATGCTGAAAATGTTCATAATCAATCAGGTATTCATTTGCATTGTTGATGTCGTTCACATGTGCAAGCTTCCACCCGTTCTGTTTAGGATGACCATACCAAGGAAACGCACTAAGCTCTGTTCTCTCCGCTCCATTCGGCTTCATACTCAGTGGCATCGCTTGACGCCCGAAAATATGATCTCGAAAATCCGCATACGCAGGAACAATCCTCAACCTTGCCATTGCATAAATTACTGTCGCCAACGTATTATCACTAAACACATAGCTGAAACCGCCATCAAACATTGTCCTGAACCCACGACGCTCTTGGCGCTCAAGCTTCCTCACAAATACAATTGCAGTTTCATCTTCAACATATCTGCACAAAAGTTCTGTCCACCCCCTAAGGACATCAGGATCAATTTCTTGTGGAGCCACGACTTCTGCATAGAAATCATCTAACGTCGAATACTGCCCGTTAGGGACATCTGGAAAACGAAAGCGCCTCGCATGATTAAGGGCATCCGCAAAAGACATGTCAATGATCTCCTTTTGTTTTTAACGAATATCATCTTGCCGCCGAGGCGGCCTATGACGACGGTGAAATTGTCGCCCTCGCCTAGGCGACAAAATTGATCTAGAGCACCAATCCCATCTTCCGTATCCAATCCTCCAGCGGCGTCCGATTGTCGCGATGATTTGGCGGTTCATGCCAATCGTTGACCAATCGATACTTTACACCCTCAACAAGATACTCCTGTTTCCAATACCTCTTATCCAAGAAATCGGCTTCTCCGACATGTGAACCTCTTGGCGCATGAAGAATATCATCCACAGGCTTCATGACTGGCATCTTTCGTTTCATTCCGAAGGTTTCATAACAATAATCACCATCTTGCAACCGAATAATCTCTTGCCGGTCAGGGTGCTGGAAATACGTCTCGAAAGCAAGCTTAGCCAACTTACCAACCTTCAAATCAGAACGAATACGCCCTGAACCACTTGATGTCTGTTTGCTCTTCATTTTCTTCTCCTTTCAGTTTTTGACGTATGTCATCTTGCCGCCGACGCGGTCGATGACGACGGTGAAGTTGTTGAAGAAGTCGAAACCGATCACACCTTCAGGGGGAACCGCGCAGCAATCCAGGCCCGCCTTGTTGTCGCGGGCGTCGCCGCAAAGGATCTCGAATGGGTGGCCGGCAAACTCGCATGGCACGCGGCGCATGGGAGCCGTCCAAGGTCTGCCGTCAAAGGAGCACTCGGCAGCGATACCCGCCGACGGGAATTCCGTCGAGAGGTTGTGTACGTAGGAAAATGCCGCGCCGGTGTCGATGTAGCGCATGCCCTCGACGCCGCCGACCGTCATCTTGACAAGCCACCGCAAGTTACGTACCTCAAGAGGAACGGTCACACCGTCTTCAAGAGGAATCGGATCGTCGGACGTCGTGATCTCGCAGTTGGGGTAATCGAACTTCGTGTACCTCTTCAGCCATTTCACGCCCGCCACGTGCAGTTCCGGAATTCCGAAGAACTGTTGAACCCTTGAA
>JAEEHO010000015.1 GCA_016280845.1 Paludibacteraceae bacterium
AGGCAATGCCGATGGCGCGGTTGTCGGCGAACGCAACACAGTCTATTTCTCGCTGGCCAATTACATGCGTTATATCTGCGATTTCGACCCGTCGCTGCTGCTGCGTGTCTTGCCCGATTTCGGTCTGAGCGAACAGGAACGCCGGCAAGCCATCGCTTCCGCTATCGGTCGTCCGCGCAAAGCACAGATACCCGTCATTCTCCAGTCCGCCATCGCCATCTGCGAACGCGAACAAATGTCCAATATCCAATATCCAATATCCAATGCTAAATCTTCCGACTTGGCGCTACCCGAACTGCCGCGACTGCTCAAGCTGGTCTGCCGCCGCTTGCCAGCTGATTATCAACCCGCTATGATCATCGCCTCGCTGCCCGTCCTCGGCACACTCGCCACGCGAATCCGCTTCGAGTACCTCGACCGACAGGAGCAGTCGCTATCGTTCTTCTCTTGTATCACCGCACCGGCTGCTAGCGGTAAATCGTTCATCCGCAAACCGCTCGATCTGCTGCTCACACCCATCAACGAACAGGACGCCATCGAGCGCGAGAAAGAGCAGGCGTACAAGGACAAACTGCGCGCGTCCAAGAACAGCAAGAACCAACCCGAAGACCCGCACGCATGTCCGCGCAACAACGGTGTGGCTATCTCCATCGCCAAACTGCTGCAACTGCTGACCTATGCCGAAGGCAAGCACCTCATCGGTATCGGCGAAGAGATGGACACGCTCGTCAAGTCCGAACGCGCCGGCGTATGGAGTCAGAAGTCCGACATCTACCGCCTCGCTTTCGATAACGCCGAGTACGGCCAAGCCTACATGTCCGACGCGTCGTTCAATGCGCATATCAAGGTCTATTACAACATGCTGCTGACCGGCACGCCCAACTCGATGAAGCGCTTCTTCCGTGACCTCGAGAACGGTCTGGCAACGCGCGTGTGCTTCGCGCAACTACCCGACACATCGTTTGCCGAGATTCCCGTCTTTGCGCCCTACACCGAAACCGAACGCGCCGAGATCATCCGTTGGGCGCGCCAACTGGACAATGAGCAAGGCACAATCAGTTGTCCGCAAGTAGGTACGGTGATAAGCGATTGGCTCGAACGCAAGCGCCAACAGGCCATCGATGCCGACAGCCATGCAATGGATACGCTGCGCCGCCGTGCCGCCGTCATCGGTTTTCGCGCGGGCATGCTATGCTATCTGTTGGAGAACCGCAAGTACAACGCACGCGTCGGCGCATTTGCCGAATGGGTGGCGGAGTATGTGTTCCGCAATCAGATGGAGCTGTGGGGCGAACAGATGGAACAGGAACTGACGGGCGCACTGGATGCACAGACCGAACGAGGTGCAGCCGCTTCGCTGCTCGCTCTGCTGCCGAACGAGTTCACCACCGGCGATCTCATCAAACTCCGTGCCCGCAAAGGCCAGTCAGTCAGTTCGTCTGCCATCAAGTCACTAGTCAGCCGATGGAAAATACACAGACGTATCGACAAAATAGCTGACGGACGTTGGAAAAAATTGGCATAATGGCTATGTAATCCGCCTTGATTTTTGATTGCAAGGTCGCATCGGTCGCAGGGTCGCATATCTGTGTGGGTTGATATTTCCTCCATTATATATTATATATATAATAATATAATGACCATTTTCTGAACATACACGGTTGTGCGACTTTGCGACTTTGCGACTTTTACCATTTTTTTTGCATTTTTTTTTCGAAAAAATTTGCAAACACCCATTTCTTCATCGTACCTTTGCACTCGATTTGAAAATAACTGCCTCCGGAGGCTCTCCGGTTTGCACCGGATTTGAGAAAAGCCCAATTAAATCTCCAATCTCCAATTTGCAATCTCAAATAAGCGCCACGCGCTTACGTGCTTTTATCGGGTTTTTAACCTGCTTTTGTCAATCCAAAATTAACCTAAACTTTAACTTCGCCCTTCTTCCCTCCCCCCCGAGGGGGAGTCGGAGGGGGTTTCCAACTTTTTAACATCTATGGCTTCAATTACTTATGCACCGGGTATCGAGTTTGTGCAAGGCGCACTCGCTAAACCCAAGAAAGTCAACGGCCACAAGTGTGGCGACTACCTCATCGGCACCCACCGAACCGCCGAGACAACCAATCCAAACTGCACCCGCATCTACCTCCGCAAGGAGAATGCGTACACGCGCACCACTCCGGTCGGGGCAGACGAACTGGCGGCACGCAACCGCTTCAAGGCTATCGCCCAAGCGGTCGCAGCCCGCAGGGCGGACCTCTCCAAGGTCACCGCTGACCAGCAGGCCTTTGCGGCTCAAAAGGACCAACCCAACGGCAAAAAGACCATGAAGGCCTATTTGTGGTCCGTATGTGCTTCCGAAATCGGAGGCTAATCTTTCCTTCCGCTTCCTTCCCCTCCTTGCAGGAGGGGTTAGGAGTGGGCTTTTTAAAACCAATGAGAACAATGAAAACATCCATTAGCAAACATTTTTCCTCCCTTGAGGGGAGGTTGGGAGGGGTTCTCCTCTTCATTATCATTGCCGCATTGACGGCATTGGGCACCGCCTTCGGCCTCACCTCGTGTAATGTGACCCGTACGGTGACCACTAAGAGCGAGTACAGGCAGCAAGGCGATACCAGCGTCTTTATTCAAACCCGTACTGTCGAAAGCTACGACGCTTCGAAGAAGCTGTAGATAACGGCTTAACGGCTTAACGATTTAACGAAAAAGCGCCCTTCGGGGCGTTTTTTTTGTTGCGTAGCTATAAAGAAATAGATCAAAAATTAGCATATAAGTTAATTTTCTTGTCAAAAAATTTGCGTATCTCAAAAAAAAGCAGTACTTTTGCACACTTTTTAAAATCACCATTCTAAAAAAATGTCTAGAAATTTATTACTTGAACTGCTTGAGGACGGGGATAAGGTCAGTATTTATTCTCCAAAATTCGAAGGAGAGGAATATACAGAGTTCGAAAAATTCATTCTTCAATACAAAGATACTCATGCAGAAGATTTGCAGATAATAGTTGCCCGAATTGACAAAATCAAGGAAGACGGAGCAGAGGATAGGCATTTTAGGTATGAAGGAAGCAAAAGAGATAATGTATATGCTCTTCCTTCTCATTTCGATTCCACGAACTTGCGCCTTTATTGTTTGATTATTCAGCACAAGGTTATCATTCTTGGCAATGGCGGGCTCAAAACAACGAGAACATACAACGAAGATTCTATATTGAATAACGAAGTAGAAACGTTGCAGAAAATAGATATACAGATTAAGGAAAAAGAGAAAAAACGTGTTATCTATATTCGCGGAACCAAGTTATTGGGAGAACTCGAATTAACCATAGACTAAAGAAAGGAACTCTTATGAAAACGAATGCTCTTATGGATGCTATCCGGAAGGAAACACCAAAGGATGTGACAAGACGAATTGATTTGGCGACTTCTGTTGCGAATCGTCTCTATGACATCTTAGAGGAACGCGGACTTTCTCAAAAGGAGTTTGCACGTCAAATGAAAAAAACCGAAGCTGAGGTAAGCAGATGGCTTTCCGGCACGCACAATTTCACCTTTGCTACCATAGCGAAGATAGAAAGCGTGCTCGGCACAGAATTGTTATTCTGCAACACACCTCAGCCGGTTAAGCTTATCCCATACTTTATACCGGTAGCAAAGCATGAAGATGTTGTGCTCGTCGATAAGAACAAGAAGTATAATTACAAGCCGATATACAAATATGAAAAAAGCAATTTCCTTTAATATGCAAGATATATCTGTTGATCAGTTCGCAATTCTATGCAATAGCATACCTTCCGAAGGAAGATATAGAACTGACATGCAGATAGGCGTTGACAAAGAGAATAAGGCAGTCGCTATACGCATGAAGGTGACTTATTGCGACGCGAATGAGAAAGAACTGCTTCTTATTCAAGTAACATGTATGTTCTCTGTTAAACCGGAAGATTGGAATAAACTGCTGAGGGAGGATGGAAAAATCACATTCCCACATGACTTCCTCGCCCATCTTGCGGTACATACATTCGGTACGATGCGTGGTATTTTGTATTGCAAGACCGTTGACTCTCCAATAGGAGCACAAATCCTTGTGCCTACGAATGTGGATGGAATGGTACCCAAGGAACTTATAATAGAGTAATTCGCAATCTCTAACTACCAGATATTCCCCTGTGATTCGGTATGAATGGCAGGGGATTATTGTTTGCAAAATAATACTTATTCGACAAAAAGTTGTAACGACACCCCCCGATTTTGTTCTATGGCCGTCCACCGGACGCTCAATCGGGCAAAGCCCTTCACCTTTTAAAGGGGGAGAAAGGCGGGTTAACGGATGAACGGATGAAGGGGTGAACGGGTGAAGGGGGAACGGAAAAAACAAGAGTCCACGCGGGTGCGTGGGCTCTTATCTATTCACTCTTATCTATTCACTATTAGCTGTTTTATCGGTTTATCCGTAACCCGTAACCCGTAACCCGTAACCTCTCCCCTACTTCTGCTCCTTGGGCGGTGTAGATTTTGCCGTTGCGAAGGATGAGGAGCACTCCGTTGCGGATAACCTTGGTACATTGTACATCGCTCCTCTGTACATCCTCTATGCCTTCGGACTTTTGCAGATTGATGACGTACGGTTCCCACGGCGTGCCGATATGGTCATCGGAGACGAAGGTCTGGGTGGCATCGAGGGTCACAATCTCGCCGTGGATGAAGGACTTGATCTCCATGGTTTGTCCTGCTCCGTCGCCGGCAATAACCAGGTAATAGAGTCCTTCTTCGTCTGCACGCACAGCACCGCGGCACTCGTCTTCTACAAACGCCGCTATCTCGCAGGTATCCACGATCGCTGCACCGTCCAGCAGACGAATGGTCATTGTCATGTTGCTCGGGTAATTATGTTTATCCACGGGGTTAAACCATTGGAGATTGGACATTTGAGATTTGACATTTCTCATCGGAGCGCCCATCATGCCACCCGGGAGGTATATCTCTTCCGGATAGGTGAAGGAGCGGGTCACGGAGTCGGTGCTGAAGTACAGGTATCCGTGTCCGGGTTCGAGCGCCGTGAGTGTGCCTTCCCATCCGTTAGAGCCAAAGATAGCCACTGCGGTCTGCGACTTGACGATATCGCCCTTCTTGGGATTCGCGCCTGCCAAAGCCGGTTCAATACGCTTGGTAGTGAGCGGCGTGTACGGCATCCAGTTCCAACCTTTTTCGAGATAAACCGGCATTTCGTACAATGCCTTTTGCTGACCGCGAACAGCGAGTTGCGGATCGAGTTCAGCGGACTGCGTAGCCGGCGTACGCGCAATCTTCATCTTATACATTCGGTTCGCGTGCGGCGCGAGCGTACCTTTCCATTCCGAACCGTTGGTCTGACTGTAACTGCCTGTATCCTTGAGCAGGATATTCCAACCCATGTAGTCCTTGAACAGTTGACTGCAAGTCGCGTTCTCAGGCTCTACACCAAGGCTGATCCAGTTCCAGTTCTCATGGATGGAGATGAGTTGCTCTACCTTGTCGGACTTGGTCCAGATAGCCGGATAGTCGAAGTTACCCACCATCACACCGTCGTGGAAAAGGATGGTGGTGTCGACATTGACATTGGTGTTGGCATTGGGTACGCGGATGACCGCGTCGGTGTACGCTACGCCGCGGGATGCATCCCATATGCGGAAGGAAACAGACTTACCTGCATCTTTCTTGGATGTATCATGTCCGTAGATAGGCAGTGTGACGAAGGCGGCGCCACGAATCTTCTGCGGAGCGGCTACACCACGACACTCACCACCGATGAAGGCGGCGACCATACTCTCAGGATTCTCCATGAGGATACCGCCGAGATAGACTTGTCCGATGATGGTCATCGAGTGATCATACAGCGTCGGGTCAACCGTCCAGTTCGGCGCTTCACCACGTACTTTCATCACGATACGCAGCGGTTCGAGTATCTCGTTATTGCCCTGCAGACCGATGGTGACATCGTAATCGTTCACCGGCACATACGGGTTGACAACGAAGCGCAGCGTTTTGGTCTTAAGCGGCTGTACATCATCCGCACTCAGACTACCATCGAGACTCAGCCATTCCGGCAT
>JAEEHO010000174.1 GCA_016280845.1 Paludibacteraceae bacterium
GGTCGGGCTACGGCTATAGAGTGCGCCAAACTGGGTGCTACATGTGTGCTATGTGGTCGTAATGAGGAGCGTTTGAAGGAGACATTGTCGCAACTTGAAGGAAGCGGCCACACCTGTATTGTGGCGGATCTCCTAAATTCGGGAGATTTACAGCAGATGGCTGCTCAATGCGGACAATTAGATGGTGTCGTATGCAATGCAGGCATCAACCTCATGGCTCCCATCTATTTCTTGAAGGAAACAGATGTGAATCAAGTATTCCAGACAAACACATTTGCTCCGATGTACCTGCTGCAAACGCTATTGAAGGCCCGCAAAATCAATGCGAAGGCTTCTTTGGTTTTTACATCGTCCATTGATGCCGCAAACCCAGATATATCCAGTTCGGCTTATGCAGCGTCCAAAGCGGCTTTGACGTCCTTTATGCGCAGTTGTGCGAAGGAACTTGCACCGCGGCAGATTCGTGCTAACGCTATTCATCCGGGATTGGTGGAAACAGGGATGAAGCATAATGGTATGGTGTCGGATGAAGATCTGGAGAGCAACAAAGCACTCTATCTGCTCAAACGTTATGCGCGTCCCGAGGAAATAGCATGGGCAATCATATATCTTCTTTCCGATGCTGCATCGTTTGTCACCGGATCGGTGCTAACAATTGATGGCGGAATTTCAATAAACTAACGCAAAAGAATCATAATTTATGAATAAACAAGAGATAATACAAACAATCGAGTCAATCGTAGCATCTTCGTTGAATCACCATGATTTTGTGATGAAAGAGGAGTCTAAACCGGAAGAGATTACCGGTTGGGATTCGATGGCTAATGCTATGATCCTCACGTCAATCGAACAGGAGTATGGTATCAAATTCAAGTTCTCCGATATGATTGCATGGCACACTATTGGCGAACTGGCGGATATTATCATTAAAAAACAAGGATGAAAAGTATATTCCAAAATAAACGCATTTCTGCTATCGTTTGCGTACTGCCGGAAAAAGTTGTGCGGTACGCTGACGAATTGCAAGACTATAATTTTCCCGTCCGTCAAAGCGAGATGTTGGGAAAAATGATGGACTATAACACCCGTCGCCAATGCGAACCGACCGATTCGGTTTCCGAATATGCCACTCAGGGAATCCAACGTCTCATAGACCAATCTGTCATTCGCCCGGAGGAGATAGATGCCATCGTAGTCGCTTCGTCCAGCCAGGACTATATCATGCCTTCGGTCAGTTATTTGCTCCAAGGGCATTTCAATCTGCGCGAGGATGTCTATTGCTGCGATATTGTGCAGCAATGTGGCGGCTATCAGTTTGGACTGATTCAGTCTTTTATGTTGATGGATACGTTCGGATTCCGCAAAGTTCTTCTGGTTACCGGCGAAATGACCAGCAAAAAAGTGGGCATGCACGACCGTAACGCACGTCCAATCATCGGAGATGCAGTAAGCGTGACTGTGATAGAACCTGCCGATAATGGCGCTATCTATACCGACTATCGCAATTATGGCCAAATGGCTGACGCAATCATGATTCCTGCCGGTGGGCTGAAGATGCCTTCAACTCCGGAAACCGCCATCGAAACCAAAGACGCATCCGGCAATCTCCGCGCTTTGGACCATTTCTACATGGACGGCGAAGGTGTGTTCAATTTTGTGATGACTCACGTACCGCCGATGATTACCGATATACTGGTGCAATCGGGAGACTCGATAGACAGCATCGACTATTTCATGTTCCACCAGCCGAACAAGTACATGGTGGATCGCTTGGCAGACGAATTGGAAATCCCGTCCGACAAGTGTTTTGGCAATATCGTGGGAATCTATGGCAATGCCAGCACAGCCACTATTCCTCTCAATATCTGTCATAATATCGGTTCAATCGCTATTGCTAAGCCTCTCCGTCTTTGTCTCAGCGGTTTCGGCGGAGGACTGACATGCAACGCCGTCGTCTTCACCAATCCCCAAATGGATTGCTGCGAAATAATTGACTTTAAACGAACTCTTTAACCCTTTCACACTTTCACTCTTTAACTCCATCCCTAACATGGTATCCTATCAGCTACATACGGTATCCGAAGTCCGATCGTGGTTAGATCGAGGTTATGTCGAGGTTATCCTAGACAATACTATAGCCTATTCCCGAGCTTATTCGATGGTACACAATCCGTATGTGAAGGATGATGATGTCTTGGCTATCTCTGCTACTGATGGAGACAAAGTGGTGGGATATACGGCTATTTTCCCCGAACATCTAGCTCGGCCGGATAGGTGGATTGCTACGGGCACTACGTTGTGGGTGAATCCTGATTACGCAGATGATTTTGTGGGGTACAATCTTGTGCAACGTCTCTGGCAATCCTATCCGCAATGTGCTGTCATCGGGTCGGACGTCTCCAAACCCGCTGCTACGATAGACAAGTTGCTCGGTGCAACAATCACCAAGTGTGCCCGAAAAGCCTATGTGCTCAATCGTACTATCCAAATACGTTCGCTACGCAATCTCGGATCGTTCTTGTTAGAACCGTTCCGCAAGTGTCGTCAGAAAAAGGCCATTCGTAGTGTGTTGGCTTCCATCTCGTCCGACATCCACGTAATGGCTCGCAATACTATCGACGCAAAGGCTTACGAGTTTATCCAATCCCATAGTGCCGCTGATACTTTCTTGCGCTCCCGAGAGACGCTGAATTGGATTATGCAATATCCGTTCAGTGTGGAGAATCCTTTGCCGAATCGTCAAAAGCCTTGCGGAGTTTTTCTGGAACAACCGGGTATTTACAGAAACCATTTGCTATATATGTACCACTCTGCAGATTTAGTGGGAGTTGCGATACTGGCGCAGCGAGGCACAGAAGCGCATGTCAAAATGCTTTACGCCGATGAAGCATATCGGCAACAGGTGTTTGCTGTGATTATAGAAGCAACTTTGCGTATGGGAGCAGAGCAACTCTATTCGCTGAACCCGAGATTGAACGAGTATATCGAATCCGCGCATATTTCATTGAAGGCATATAATAGAGAAATATTGTTTACATATCCTAAAACGATGAATCTCGAGCAACCTTTGGTTCTACAAGGCATAGAGGGAGATATGTTTGCGTGAAAAAATTGAAAATGTGAAAGAATGAAGGAGTTATGGCATAAAATAAAACGAAAATGGATGAAGTTGCGTCTGCAACCCATTCGTGTGTTTTGTTTGCATCATGTTACCAAAGAGTTTGACCCCGAAACGATGCATGAGTGCGATTGGATGCAGATAGATGAGTTCAAAAACAAAGTGATGTCCTTGCAGCAAAGCGGTGTGAGGTTTATTTCCTTGACTGAAGCACACGATAAACTGCAGCATGATTGGTTCCGTTGCAATAAAAACGCAGTACTTACTTTCGACGACGACAATGCTTCTCTCAAAGAGATTTTACCATGGCTGGAAGAGCAACATATACCTGCAGCACTTTTTGTCAATGGAAAATATCTGGATGGTAAATCCTATCGCAATAATCCTCAGGAAAAATACCTGACAAAAGAAGAACTATTTACATTAGTCTCTCCATTACTTGAAATCGGTTCGCATGGCTGGGAACATACCGATGCCTCTCAAATGGCGCAGTCGGACTTTGAAAATTCAATCAATCGTAATGTTGGCATTCTGAGTACTCATCCTCGATATATACCATTCCAGGCCTATACATGGGGCAGACACACCCCCTTGACAGATCGGTATCTGCGAGATCAACAAATCATCCCGGTTTTGGTGGGTGGCAAGAAGAATTATTGTGATACTAAATACATTGATAGAGAGATACTATGACATACGCACCGGTAATCATATTCAATTACAATCGTCCTGACCATAGTCTGCAAACGTGGGAAGCACTCAGTCGCAACCAGTATGCGTCTGAGACAGAACTCTATCTCTACTGCGATGGTCCGAAAGCGAATGCTTCCGTTGAGATGCGTCAGCGTATAGGCGAATTGCATCAGCAAGCCAAGCAGTACGCAATAGAGGCTTCTAAAGCAGGGAAATTCAAATCCGTACATATCGTTTGTGCAGAGACAAACAACGGATTGGACAATAGCATTATAGGCGGGGTGTCTGAAGTGATTGCCAAGCATGGTAGAGTTATTGTTTTGGAAGATGACTTGCTGACCTCACCATATTTCCTAAAATACATGAATGAGGCCTTGGATAAGTATGAACTATACCCGGCTGTATTCTCTATCTCGGCAAATCGTCCACCGGTGAATAGGATGCAGATTCCTGCAGACTATGAGTATGATGTGTTTGTTAGTCTCCGTTCGTTTTCTACCGGTTGGGCAACGTGGCAGAATAAGTGGGAATGCATTGATTGGTCATTGGATTA
>JAEEHO010000175.1 GCA_016280845.1 Paludibacteraceae bacterium
AACGTGGTGCGCGCCATAGCACGGTACATCGAGAACTTCTTCATAAACAATTATGCTTGTATTTCTTGAACTTCTTGTGCTTGCTCTGTTTCGTACTCGGCCTTCACATCCTCATACAAATGAGCCATAGTTGCTGATTCGTACGGCATTACCCAAAGCAGACCGACGAACAAAGTGAATACACTGAGAATAGCCCAACCGAGGAAAGGCAAACACAGACAGAACAAATCCCACTTGTGACCGCGCATCATAAAACGGCTGGTACGCAATGCCTCGATAGGAGAAATCTCAGGGTTGTCATAAAGAACATACGGCACCAAAGCATATGCAAAAGTAAGGACAAATACACCGATGAGCAGAGTCGGAAATGCAATCAAGGCTAAAATGATTGACATCAAAAAACCTGCCAAAACAAAGATGTACCAATTGGTGGTGAAGTTCTTGAACAGGTTGGACATATAACTATCTGTCGTTTCTTTGCGACGAATCATCGGCAAGAACAAATTGTAGAATGCGCATTCCAACGGGAAAGTGATAAAGATTGCCAGCAACACATTCCAGCAGTTTCCGACAAGCGAAAGCGTTGTTAAGTGAGCTATGCTACCGATGGTAGCCGGAGTTTGGCCAATCGCGACAATCACTATTATTACCAAAGATAGTACAGCCAGTTCATTCCAACGGCCGCTACGGGTTTCACGTGCCTCAGCACGATACTCTGAGTTTGTTTTCATAATGCTTTTTAAAATTTAATACCTAATTTACCTATATTTGCTTTCGTCGCAGTCGCCGAGAATAGATATATATGATTCGTAGCGGCTGAGTGCGATATAATTGTCATCACCCGGTTGTATGTCGCCCGTGGCTGATTGTTCGACAGCCTGAATGACCGCACAGCCCGGTTCGTTGGTATGGCTGCAGTTGCCGAATCGGCAGTCTGCGCCAATGCGGAAGATCTCACGGAAATAGTGACTCACTTCCTCCTTCTCCATATTGATTGAGCCAAAGCCCTTGATGCCCGGAGTGTCTATAATCCATCCGCCTGCATCCAAACTATACATCTCCGAGAAAGTGGTGGTATGCATACCTTTGTCGTGGGCATCAGAAATCTTGCCTGTGCGGGTTACTTCCTTTCCAAAGAGCGCATTGAGCAATGTGCTCTTGCCTACGCCCGAATTGCCGGACAACAGTGTAGTCTTGCCGAGCAGCATTGCGTTGAGCGCTTCGCGCTGCTCTATATCTTCGCGAAAAGCCACGGCGCTGATGGCCAGCGTAGGATAGCCGAGCGATTCGTAGAGCGCACGCAGTTCGTTGACACGTGCCAACTCGTCCGGAGTGAAAAGGTCTATCTTGTTGAAGATAAGAATAGCCGGCACGCGATAGGCTTCGCATGTCGCCAAGAAGCGATCGATAAAAGTAGTGCTGGTCTCGGGATGGTTGACCGTCACTATCAGCGCCACCTGATCCAGATTGGCCGCCAGGATATGGCTCTCTTTGCTGAGATTGGTAGAGCGGCGAATGATATAATTGCGGCGTTCCTCTATCTCCGTAATCCACCGGAGAGGCTCCGGACCCGTTTGACTCTTCACATCCTCTTTCACCTCTACCCAATCCCCAACTGCGACAGGATTGGTGCTACGAATACCACGGATGCGGAAATTGCCCTTGATATGACATTCCGCATCCGAACCGTCGTCCATGCGGACGAGGTATGCATTTCCCGTAGATTTGATGACGAGACCTTTCAATTATCAATTAACAATTATCAATTAACAAAGCGTTCTGGCGATTCTGGTACAAAGTTTTAAGTTCGTACGGATTCTATATGAATGTACCAAACTCCATAAGCCCTTTGTACATTGTACATTGTGACTTACACTGTCATTATTTCTTTCTCTTTGGCAGCGTAGAGATCGTCCACCTTAGCGATATATTTATCGTGTACCTTCTGGATATCCTCTTCTGCATCTTTCTCGAAGTCCTCGCTCAAGCCGTTCTTGACGAGTTTCTTGAACTCCTCGATAGCATCGCGGCGTGCGTTGCGGATGGACATCTTGGCGTTCTCAGCCTCAGCCTTACACTGTTTGCACAGGTCGCGACGGCGTTCCTCGGTCAGCGGAGGCAGAACGAGACGGATGGTCTCGCCGTTGTTGGACGGAGCAAGACCGATATTGGAATTGATGATTGCGCGTTCGATCTCTCCGATCAACTTCTTTTCCCACGGCGTGATAGCGATGGTACGAGCGTCCGGAGTGGTAACCGAAGCACAGCTGCTTAGCGGCGAAAGGGTGCCGTAATACTCAATCTTAATCGGGTCAAGAATACGCGGGTTAGCTTTGCCTGCGCGGATATGTTGGAGCGCATCGTCCAAGTGAGCCACTGCACCTTGCATCTGCTCTTCTGCGGCAGACTGATAAAGTTCTAATTCGTCGTTCATATCAATATAAATTATTCAATATTATTTTTCATGGTTTAACCAACGTACCTATTTTCTCTCCGTTGATTACCTTCTCCAGATTGCCGGGCACATCCATGTTGAACACATAGATCGGCAGTCCGTTCTCTTTGGCCATGGCGGTGGCAGTCAGATCCATCACTTTCAGGCCGCGACTGATCACTTCGTCGTAGGTGATCTCGTCAAACTTGGTAGCAGTCGGATCTTTCTCCGGATCGGCGGTATAGATACCGTCCACGCGTGTGCCCTTCAGCATCACATCGGCGCGGATCTCCAGTGCGCGGAGCGACGAACCGGTGTCGGTGGTGAAATACGGAGCACTGGTGCCGGCTGCCAAGATAACCACATTGCCTTTGTCCAGCAACCGCTTGGCCTTATCGGGACTATAGTAGTCACCGATAGGTTCCATGCGGATTGCTGTCAATAAGCGGACGGGTTGTCCTATTGCTTCCAACGCAGACTGAAGCGCCAAGGCGTTAATCACAGTCGCCAACATGCCCATCTGGTCGCCTTTGACGCGATCGAAGCCGCGTTTGGCGCCACTGAGACCGCGGAAGATGTTTCCTCCGCCGATGACGATACCTATCTGTACACCGCGTTGCGCGATGGCTTTCACTTGTTCGGCATATTCGGCCAGACGCTGTTCGTCAATGCCGTAGCCTTGTTTGCCTTGCAGGCTCTCGCCTGAGAGCTTCAGTAAGATGCGTTTGAACATAATTTAGCGTGCGTTGATGATTGCCAGGAATTTCTCAGCTACGAGTGCAGCGCCACCAATCAGACCACCATCGATATCCGGGCATGCAAACAATTCTGCTGCGTTCTTGTCGTTGCAGCTACCGCCGTAGAGGATAGTGGTGTTGTCAGCAGCCTCTTGGCCGAACTTGCCTGCTACGAGCGAACGGATGTAAGCGTGGATCTCCTGTGCCTGAGCCGGAGTAGCGGTCAGACCGGTACCGATAGCCCAAACCGGTTCGTAAGCCAAGGTGATGTTCTTCCACTCCTCAGCGCTCAGACCGAATACCGAGCCCTCGAGTTGAGCCTTAACAACCTCGTTCTGCTTGCCTGCTTCGCGCTCCTCTTTAACCTCACCGATGCAGAAGATAACCTTCAGACCGTTAGCCAGAGCCAGACGCACTTTCTCAGCCAGCATCTCGTAGCTCTCAGCGTAGTACTGACGACGCTCCGAGTGACCGAGGATAACGTATTCAGCGCCGGTGGACTTAACCATCTCTGCGCTTACCTCGCCTGTGTAAGCACCCTTGTCGTGATCTGCGCAGTTCTCAGCAGCCACTTTGATAGGCGAACCCTTCAGCAACTCAGCAACGGTAGCCAAGTGGATGAACGGAGTACCGATAACAACGGCACAATTCGGGTTCTTAACAGCATCTTTCAATTCGGTAGCCAGCGCTACACCTTCCTGCAGGTTCTTGTTCATTTTCCAGTTACCTGCAACCATTTTTGTTCTCATAAATTCAGTATAAATTTGTATTGTTAGTTTTATGTTATTTTTCGGCAATTCACATTTAGCGTGCAAAATTACTGCTTTTTTCTGAATTATGCAAATATTTGCTCTTTTTTTATTCTTTTCCCTTTGGGGAACGGAAGTTTATTGTCCCGTTATCGTCCCGTAAGTGTCTCGTAAGCGTCTCGTAAGTTACTCGCAAATGTACAGCAAAGAACATAAAAATGGCACGTGCAGATACACATGCCGCTTTTATCGGGATCTCATCGAGGTCTTATCGGGGTTTTGTCGGGGTTTTGTCGTACCTTCATACCCAATGCATTGTAGGTCTTACCGTTCTTCTCAATCAGCAACTGACCATTACAATTACCTTTGTAAATGATATACGCAAGTATTTGCGAAAAAAACGTTCAGGTTACAGGTTATAAAAATAACCACTTGTGTGGACACAGACTATTATTTTTGCACAAAGTCTTGTACATTCCAAAAAATTGTTGTACCTTTGCAGCCGATTTATAATTTAAGCGTAATATGGCTTTAAAAGACCGCATAAATGACTTGCTCGGACAAGTCAATCAGATGAAAGCAGCAAATGCCGACGAGCTCGAAGCGCTGCGAATCAAATATCTTAGCAAAAAGGGTGAGATAACCGCCCTTTTCAATGATTTCCGTACAGTTGCGCCTGAGGAGAAACGCGAATTGGGCCAACTGCTCAACCAACTGCGTCAACAGGCAGAGAATCGCATCAACGAGATGCGCGAACAATTTGCAGAGAAAGCTGCCGAAGCAGACAAGTTGGACCTCACGCGCACGCCCGATCCTATCGAATTGGGTACGCGTCATCCGTTGTCGCTGGTGAAGGAGGAGATCATCGATATCTTCTCGCGCATCGGTTTTACCGTAGCAGAAGGACCGGAAGTGGAGGACGACAAGCACGTGTACGGCATGCTGAACTTCGCGCCTGAGCACCCGGCACGCGATATGCAGGATACCTTCTTCGTTGAGAAAGAGATCGGCATTCAGAAACCGACCGATATTCTGCTCCGTTCGCACACTTCGTCTGTCCAGACACGTGTCATGACCAGCCAGAAGCCGCCTATCCGTGTGCTCTGCCCGGGTCGTGTGTATCGCAACGAGGCTATCTCTGCTCGCGCACACTGCTTCTTCCACCAAGTGGAAGGTCTCTATATCGACAAGAACGTCAGCTACGCCGATTTGCGCGAAGCGTTGCTCTATTTCTCGAAGGAGATGTTCGGACCGGAGACCAAGATCCGTCTGCGTCCGTCCTATTTCCCCTTCACCGAGCCGAGCGCCGAGATGGATATCTCGTGCGACCTCTGCGGCGGCAAGGGCTGTTCGTTCTGTAAAGGTACCGGCTGGGTGGAGATTCTCGGCTGCGGTATGGTGGATCCGAACGTGCTGGAGGCCTGCGGCATAGACAGCAAGGTATATAGCGGCTTTGCCTTCGGTATGGGTGTGGAGCGCATTACTAACCTCAAGTATCGCGTGAAGGACCTGCGCCTCTTCTCGGAGAACGATGTGCGCTTCCTTCGCCAGTTTGAGAGTTGCTAAACCGTCCTATGACGAAAGAAGAGAAATACGAGGCCCTGCTCCCGCAACTGCAGTCGCTTGTCAGCGGCGAGAGCGACACTATCGCCAACATGGCCAACATAGCGGCAGCGCTGCATGAGACATTCGGCTTCTGGTGGACAGGCTTCTACCGCGTGGAGGGAAACGAACTGGTGTTGGGTCCGTTTCAGGGACCGATAGCCTGCACACGTATACCTTTCGGTCGCGGCGTTTGCGGAACAGCATGGCAGCGTGGCGAAACAATCATCGTACCCAACGTGCATGAGTTTCCGGGTCATATAGCCTGCTCGTCCGCTTCCAACAGCGAGATAGTGGTACCTATCAGACAAAACGGACAGATAATTGCTGTGCTGGACATAGACAGTCGGGAGTTCGCCACGTTTGACGAAACAGATAGATGCTATTTAGAGAAAATACAAATTTGATGATATAAAAAACAACAAACGATTTTAAACAACCTTATAACTATGTTAGAACATTTAATTCCTGCGTGGATGCTAATCCCGTTTGTGGTGATGCTGTTGTGCATCGCCGTGTTGCCTCTCGTACCTCATGTCAATGAGTGGTGGGAGCACAATCTGCACAAGTTGTACGTGTCGTTGCTGCTGGGCACGCCGGTGGGCGTTTGGCTCTGTCTGAACGGCATGGACCATGAGTTGATTCACCAAATGATCTATGACTACGTGCCGTTCATTCTTCTGCTGATGGCATTGTTTGTGACCACCGGAGGTATATGTATCCGCGGTGACCTCAAGGCTACGCCGCAGACCAACACGCTGATCATGGCATTGGGATGGGTATTGGCATCGTTCATGGGAACAACGGGAGCAGCTATGTTGCTCATTCGTCTGCTGCTCAGCACTATCCAGCAGCGTAAGTACCGCGTGCACACCGTTCTATTCTTTATCGCTGTAGTAGCCAACTGCGGTGGTCTGCTTTCGCCGCTGGGTGATCCACCTTTGTTCCTACTCTTCCAGAAGGGAACACCATTCATGTGGTGGATGCAGAATATGTTGCCCGAGTGGGCTGTGACGGGCGCTTTGCTGCTGATTGCCTACTTCCTGATAGATGCTTACTTCTACAGAAAAGAGCCGACCGAGAACCTGATGGCCGATGTGCGTGAGTCGAAGAAAATGGAAGTCAGCGGTTTAATCAATATCTTCTGGCTGCTGTGCGTGATCGCCTCCACCATGTTCATCAACTCGACCTATATACCCGCTATGGGTGCAGAACACGCGCCATGGTATCTCAAGTTGCTGCGTGAGTGGGCATTCATCCTCATTATCCTCGGTTCGTGGGTAACGACAAAGAAAGAGGTGCGCGTCAAGAACAACTACTCCTGGACTCCTATCCTTGAGGTGGCTTGCGTCTTCCTGGGAATCTTCGCTACGATGACTCCGGCGCTGATGTTCCTCCAGCAAAATCCGCTACCGGTACACGCTCCGTGGCAGTTCGTCTATTGCACAGGTGCGCTGAGTGCATTCCTCGACAATGCGCCTACCGCTATGGTCTTCCATGCGACGGCTACCACGCTGCCTGTTGATGCCGCTACCGCTGTAGCCGGCATAGCACCGGAGTTCATGAAGGCTATCTCTATGGGTGCAGTCTTCTTCGGAGCACTGACCTATATCGGCAACGGACCTAACTTCATGGTCAAGGCTATCGCCGAGCAAGAAGGCATCGAGATGCCGTCCTTCTTCGGCTATATGATCAAGTTCAGTCTGATCATCCTGCTGCCGATCTATATCATCGTACAATTACTGTTTATTTAATATATGAGTTTATTCGATCAAATCAGCGAGGACATCAAGAAAGCGATGCTCGCTAAAGATAAGGTAGCGCTCGATGCGCTGCGTGGAATCAAGAAGGAGTTTCTCGAGGCCAAGACCGCCAAAGGCGGCGACGGCGAACTGCATGACGACAAGGCGCTGCAGATTCTGC
>JAEEHO010000176.1 GCA_016280845.1 Paludibacteraceae bacterium
AGGGGTTACGGGTTACGGGATTAACATTCGCGGTCGGGACAATCGTCGCCGTACTCGATCTCGATGGTGGCGTGGGTGATGGACAGGTCGCGCAGAGCGGATTTGATGGCACGGCGGGTTGCAGAAGAAGCCTGTTCGTCGTCTATCACCACATGTGCGGTCAGTGCATTCTCCTTAGTGCTCATCGCCCATACATGCACATGGTGGACATCGGTCACATGCGGAGTGGCGCGAGAGTGGCGGAATAACAAGACCTTGATAAAACCCCGATAAAACCATTATAAAGGCGAAAGGACGAATGGACGAAGGGCGAATGTTTATTGGCGAAAGGACGAAAGATAAAAAGTATTACACATGTCAAGGAATTGTTGTACCTACAGTCTTATATAGCAGAGAATTCAAAGAGGTAAGATTGTGCCGAAATCTTTCCATTGTTTGGCATTCTTGTACGCTTCTACACTCTCAGTCGGGACATAGAGAGTCAGTTTGGAACAAGATACACCAGAAAAGACTCTTTGCACACTACCTATTGGATTTTTTTCATGCGTACTCATCGTCGGTGGTGTAACTGCATAGCACGTAACAGTAGTTAACCCGATACATTCCTCGAATGCATCGCCGCCAATGAAGGTTACACTATTGGGGATAGTAATGGACGTTAGAGAGGCACAACCGGAGAAAGCAGATTCTTGTATGGAACTTAGACTATTGGGGAGAGCGATGGATTCCAGAGAAGCACAACCGGAAAAAGCAGATCCCGGTATGAGGAATACACTATTGGGGAGTATTACAGATCTCAGACTTTCACATTTCTCGAAAGCCAATATACCGATATACTCCACATCACCAAGGATAGAAATAGATTGCAGCGAAACACATTCCCGGAAAGCGCAATCATCAATGTGCGTAACACTATTAGGAATCGTTATTGATTTCAATTCCTGACATTTTGCAAATGCTCCGAAATCAATTTCGACAACACCTTCTTCTATTGTGACACTATCGACGTCTGATTCAGCGAATGCACCAGAACCAATACTTACTACACTATGCGGAATCGTGACAGAAGTTAAACCACTACATTCGCGGAAAGCGCCACTTCCAATTCTGCTAACATCATTGGGTATGACCGTATTCCTACAACCAACCTTTAGCACATTCGTTGCTGTTTCGACAATCGCATTGCAATTATTGCGACTATCATATACAGGATTTTCTTCGTCCACAATGATAGATGTCAGACCACTGCAACCTCCGAAGGCATATTCTCCTATACTTTTGACACTCTTGGAGACAAATAGAGACTGTAAACTTTCACAACTATAAAATGCAGCTTCATAAACATTCGTTAACTTATCAGAAAACTTTACAGATTGCAAACTTGAGCACTCGGCAAAAGCTTCTCTTCCTATGACGGTTACATTTTCTCCGATTACAACAGATTCCAAATCGACACAGCGATTGAAAGTAGCTTCTTCAATGCACCGCACTTCATTAGGAATGATAACGCGCTTCAAAGAAGGACAATCGGCAAAAGCCCACTCGCCAATATATTTAATGGTATTAGGAATATAGACGTATTGCAAAGCAATACATCTTTGAAAGCCGCCGGCTTTGATTCCAACAACGATGTAGTCTGTCTCGTTATATCGCACATATTCTTGGATATTCGCTTCTTTTAAATTTCTATTTCCATTACCTCGTCTCTCCTTCAAGGCTGATACTTCAGCCGTTTTTGTTTCGTAGTTGAGCGTGTACTCCAAGCCGTCCACGACAATCGTAGCATTTGGTTCATTGCCGCAAGCCATAAGACAAATGGCAACAACAGCAAACAAGAGAATCTTTTTCATCGCAATAAAGAGTTTAATTGGTTAATGGTGCAAAGATACAACATTATTTTAAAATATGCAAATTTTGGAGTTGGGAAAATGTTGGGATTTTTCATTTATAGGTTTTGGCGGGACAAAAAATGAAGATTTTGTCGCTATATTTGCGCATGTCAAAAAAAAGCAGTACCTTTGCAAATGTTTTTAGAAGAAGACATCTCAACACTATTATGAAAAGTATGAAATCGGTTCATTGTACAATACTGCTGTTGCTTTGTGCACTCACGACATGGGCGCAAGACATCTCGTACCCGTGCAGCAAACAAATTGAGAAAGGTCAGTTCGACAAGGCGTTGCCTAAGTTGCAGAAGATGCACAGCAAAAAACCGGGCGATTGCGCGACCAACTACGCCCTCTTTCATTACTACTTTGCCAAAACGAATCCTGACTACAGCACACGCAACGCATATCGCTATTTGAGCATGTCGGACTCATGTTTTAATGCGGCGGACGAAAAACAACACATCAAATTGATGAAACAAGGATTCATGCCAGGAGTATTCAATAGCCTCTACGAAGCAGTAGCCGAGCAAGCACTCAATGAAGCCATTGCAGCCAACACAATTGAAGCATACAACGATTTTCTGAACTACTATCAAAAAGCCGGCACGCAACAAAAACGAAAAGCCAAAGCGAACCGTAGTGCTCTGGCGTTCGGAATGGCAAAAAGCGCCCATTCCATTGATGCATACCGCCGTTTCATAGACGATTATCCCGATGCGGCCGAGTTGCAACAGGCATGGAACAACATCTACGAACTGGCATACCAAGAGGCAACCACAGCCAATACCATCAGCGCATACAAGGCGTTTATTGCCAATTATCCGACGGCTAACCAAGCCAAGCAGGCGCAAACAAGAATATACACGATAGCTTTCGAAGACGCAGTAAAAGCCAATACCGAAAGTGCGCTGAACGATTATGTCAAGCTGTACCCGCAAAGTCCGTTGAAAGAGGTAGCGTTACAGAAAGTGGACGAGATGCACAACAGATCGTTGCTATCTACGCTACCGCCTCATCCAGATATTCCTACGTTGGAGAAAGCCATCGAATATTGGCGAGAAGGAGCCGCAAGAGACTCTTGTCTGAAGATGTTGCACGACCTCTACGCAAAGACGTACGATCTGATAGCACTTCGCCAATTCCATAACAAATACGACGAACCATGTCTGAAACAACTCAAGGCCCATGACGAGAAACTGATAGATATGTTCTACAACACGGACATGTACAGTTTTATACGTGCAGCAGCGCCCTACCCTATAGCTCTGATGGCCTTACGTGAAGAGATACAATCATACATGCAGCACGGACAATGGAACGCAGCCAAACAGGTAGTAGATACTTTCGCCGATGCGTTTGGATACAATCATGACTACCGCGATTTGTTGCGCATAGTGTCTGAACCCATCGACAACAGTATAAAGATAACCAGTATCGGGTCGAACATCAACACACCGACGGGTGGCGAATATGCGCCCACTATCTCAGCCGACGGCAAACATCTGCTATTCTGTGGTCAAGGTCGCCAAGACAACATGGGAAATGAAGATATATTTATCTCCAAACTAACCAACAAAGGTTGGGGCAAAGCGCAGTTGATGCCGGGCGTCAACAGCACTTATGACAACGAGTCGCCGAAGTCGCTATCTGCCGATGGCACATATATGACGCTCTTCAAATCAGGTACACTCTGTTCGGCAAAAAAAGGTAAAGACGGATGGAACAAGCCCGAACCGCTACCGAGCAACATCAACGTGTCCGGTTGGCAATCAGACGCCATGCTGACCAGCGACGGAAAGGCTATGCTATTCGCATCGAAATATCAGTCCAAATACGAACTCTCACCGTCCGTAAACATCTTTGTTTCCCTGTTGGACGAAAATGGAGAATGGGGCGAGCCGATTGATTTGGGACCGACCATTAACACCTCGCTGCAAGACCGTTCGCCGTTCTTGCACCCGGACATGAAGACCCTATATTTCAGTTCGGAAGGGCATAGTGCGATAGGTGGAATGGATGTATTCATGTCTACACGATTGTCAGAAGACAGTTGGACTGAATGGTCCGAGCCCGTCAATCTGGGCAAAGAAATCAACTCTATATCTGACGATTGCTGGTACAAGATATCCACAGACGGCAAGACCGCCTATTTCTCAAAGGGCATGTCCACCAAAGGTGATATCTATACGCTCAATCTGCCGGAGCGACTGCGTCCTGCGCCTGTAGCTACTATTGCAGGCAAGCTCAAAGACGCAAACGGCAAACCGGTTGTTACCACTATCAAATGGGAAGATCTGGATACACATGAGGCCGTAGGTCAGTCGCACACCGACCCTGAAGACGGTAGTTACTTCATCGTTCTGCCAACGGGCAAAAATTATGGATACTATATAGACGACAAGACCTATTTCCCGGTTGCGGAGAATATCGACTTGCGCAACACGAACGAGGTAGTTCAACTGAATGACAATATCATGGTAGCTTCGTTCGAACAAATGATAGAGCAAGGTATTCCTATGCCGCTGAATAATCTCTTCTTCAATACAGCCGAATATGTCATACTGCCGGCCTCACAGACTGAATTGCAACGTGTGGTTGAGATACTCAAGTCCAGACCGCTGAAGGTAGAAATTAGCGGTCATACAGACAACGTCGGTTCGGACGCAGCCAACCAGATTCTTTCGGAGAACCGTGCGGAAGCTGTGCGTCAATATCTGGTTGAGAACGGCATTTCGAATGAGTTGCTGACAACTCGCGGGTACGGTGAATCAAAGCCTGTGGCCACCAACAATACTGAAGCAGGTCGCCGCAAAAACCGCCGTGTCGAGATCAAATTCATCAAGTGAAAGAGCCCTACTCTTTCTTCTCCAGATCGTAACGGAAACCAAGATATACCTTCCAACCCGTAATAGGTGCGCAGACCATAGAGGCATCGAAATCGAAGCCGTAAGGATTGTCTGCGCCGATGATAGGCGAGTCTTGACGGAAATTGGTCATATTCTCCGCTCCCAGATAGAGACTGCAGGTACGGAAATACTTGGTAACCTGTGCCATCAGTTGCGGATACCACGTGATAGGTTTAGGTGTGCCGTATCCGCCGAGCATATCTCCGTAGGCCACAAAGCCATCGGGCATTCTACTGATACCGTTGAACTGCGCCGTGACGTCAAACTGCCATTTCTTGAGCGGCGTTTGGTAACTGGTGGTGATGATGCCCTTAAATCGGTTGGTAAGCGCTTTGGGACGCAAAGCATAGTCGCCTTTGGCGGCATCATAAGTGGTCTGCTCTACATCCGTATAACGGAAGGCCAGCGTCCATGTCCAACCGCGCAATACCTCCATGGTTGCTTCCACCTGTGCACAATGGGCAAACGATTTTGCGCCGTCTATGTCCGTCTGATTGCATATGAATACAGCGTGCGGATCATAATCCATATCCACGATAAGTGAGTTCAGGAAGTGCGTGTAGTAATACTCAAAACTAATGGATAAAGGCGAATGGTCTGAGATCAGAGGAACATAGAAGGTGGTGGACAGACCGGTATTAACTGCGCGTTCTTGCTTAACATCGTATGGAAGATGGATAGCTCTGTTGGACGACAACACAAAGGCATTGTCCGCTAGCACATTAGGCGATCTGTATCCCATACCGGCACTAGCGCGGAGAGTCCACCAGTCGAAGGGCGAATAGCGCACGTTGGCACGCGGTGTAAAGAAGAATCCATAGCGTGTGGAATAGTCGGCGCGCACACCGGTCACGAGCGATAGCGTCTCTGAATATTTGTAACTATATTCCGCAAAAACACCCGGAGTCACTTCGTAACGATCCAAATATACCGGGCCGAGATACAAGTTGGCTGGAAACGGTCCATTACCTGCATACATGCTACTCAGTCTCTCATTGTATTTATCAAAATTGACGGACACGCCGGCAGAGAGGCGATGGTCGTTGTCGATGAGTCCGCTACCTTCCCAATTGCGTTGCCATATGCCGTTGAGGTAAGCGTTGAGTTGGCTAGCCAGCCATTCGCGTTTGCCATAGCGGTTGTTCTGGTCGTGGTAACTGACGGCTGTGACGAGCGCAACAGACGAACCGCTTTCGTCGTCATAGACATAGCCGTTCTTGAGGAAACCCTCTACGCGCCATGTGTTGAGGTCTATCAGATACGGATTGGCTATCGAAGCGGAATGTTTGGTGGGTAATTGGCCTCCACGACGACGGTCGTACAATCCGCGCAAGAAGGCCTGGAATGTATAATCGCCATGCTTATAGACCCAACGATTGGCCAGGTTGGCATTCTGCGTTTTAGGCATATCTACAAATGAATCGTGGTTGTCGTCCATAGTCAGGAAGTTCTGTCCGTAGTGCGCCAGAATACCGGTATAGAGTGATTGGTGATGGCAATGTTCGCCATGCTCATGATGATGTTCGTGTTCGGCTTCATCTTCATCGTGATCAGCCAGAGGTATTTTCCATCCGCCCATGATATTGGCTTCGGTCATCAGTTCGGAATTGACCATCAGGTTGACAGACAGCGGATTTTGGGTCTGCGGTTTGAGCAAGTCCACATTGATTTGTCCGGTAGTAGCCTCATAGCCGTTGATGACCGATGAAGTACCTTTGCTGACCTGGATGGCGCTCATCCACGAACCGGGTATATATTCCAATCCGAATGATTGCGCGAGTCCGCGCACGGCAGGCGTATTTTCCTGTAACAGTTGCACGTACGTGCCGCTCAAGCCGAGCAAGCGAATTTGCTTGGCGCCCGTAGCTGCATCGGCGTACGCCACATCGACAGATGCGTTGGTCTCGAAGGCCTCGCTCAGGTTGCAACAAGCAGCGCGACACAGTTCCTCCGTGCCGATAGTCTGTGTATCAAAGGCGGAAGTGCGGCTCTTGATAACTCCCATTTTGCGTTCGGTGATGGTCACCTCGTCCAATACGGCCTCGTTGACCAATACAATAGTCAGCGGTTCGCGATTGGTGACGACGGTGGAGTCGTTATGATAGCCGACATAGGAAGTAACAAGTATATTGGTCTTGTCGCCACGTATAGGCATGAGTGTAAAGTTTCCGTCCAAGTCGGTAGCCACGCCTTGGGTGGTGCCAGCCCAATAGACGTTTGCGCCTATGAGCACTTCGCCTTTATCATCAAGAACGACACCCGCCACTTGTGCGTGCATGAGTGTGCAGGCGCACAGACCTATTGTAAGCACGAGCGTACGAGTCACTATTTGTAGGTATTTTTTCATCATTATAATAGCTATTTTAAGTGCCAATTTTGAAATTCGGTGCAAAATTACTGCTTTTCGGGCATGCCCACAATACCTAAAAGTTGGTATTTGATACACTTTTATTTGCACATGTCAAAAAAAAGCAGTAACTTTGCAGCCATAACAAAACTTAAACGACATGAAAAAGTATATTTATTTGGTTGCAATAGCCGTTGCGCTATTTGCTTGTAAGGAGAAG
>JAEEHO010000177.1 GCA_016280845.1 Paludibacteraceae bacterium
GAACGGGAGGCCGGAGGCTTGTAGAAAAGTCAGCTCTGCCAACTCTTCGTTTTGGGCATTTTGTCCATTGAGAGCATTGAAGAATCGCAGCAGACCTATCTTGCCTCCGCCTTGTGAAAGGATGCACACGATGCAGATATTCTGCAGTCCGACTGCCGAAGAGATGATATCAAGGTCGGTGTTGCCCAACTGATGGCGCGCCAGCGCGTAAGCCTCTTCCTCGTATCGGTTGCGCAGTCGAGCCACATCACCCAAGGTGTTACAGCCCAGTGCTTTGAGTACTTTCAAATACTGCATCAACGGCACTTCTTGTATCTCCGCTTGGTTGATAGCCGCAATGCGTTTGTTGAGAAGTTCAAAGGGTTTGGCTTGCAGATAGCTGCGGAAAGCGTCGCCGTCCAGCAGCACATCGTCCAGTTGACCGTTTTGTACCAGTTGTTGTACGCGTCGGCGGTAGTCGTTAATCTCCATGCGGATACGACTGAACTCGTCATCAGCCATTTCCAGCATACCTGCCAAACGATTCATACGACGCATGTATTCGCGTGGTATCTCCACTCCGGACTTGTAACCGGTATCATGGTTGATAGCTGCCCACGCATGTTGGAGGGTGGTACGCAGTTGCAGTTCGAAACGGTAGTCATATTCCGGCAAACGGCAGATGTAGTGCAACGAGTTATACCCGAAACTGTCCAGCTGGTGCAGTTTGCGTTTATCGACGGAGTTAGCCCAGTCGATCTCGAAGAGTTGCTCGGCCATTGCGGCGATACGGTCTACATCATCGGTGTAAAACGTGATGATACGTGCGCCCAGAATGTCCGTGATGTCGCTGAGTGTGGCATATTTGGCACCCTTGAGCGCCAACTTGCCCGCCAGACTATCTTCGGTCTTGATACGCGTCTCGACGGCGGTCACGATGATCCCGTTACGTTCCAATGTCTCATGCAGGATACGCGTCACTTCCTCCTGCATTTTCTCAAACACCGGCTTGGATTCGCGGTACTCCTCTAAGATGAATTCGGTGTGCAGGTCCATATTAAATGATTTCAAAGAGGCTGATAAAGCCGGTCATCATAAATACTTGACGGATGTCAGCGTTGATAGCCTGCACCTGCAGTTTGCCTCCTTTTGCTGCGGACTCTTTGCGCAAGGCAAGGAACAGACGCAGACCCGACGATGAGATGTACTCGAGTTGGGCGCAGTCAAGAATGATGTGCTTGGAAGCTTGCTCGGCTAGTGCTTGGAATTCCGGTGCAATCTCTGTCGCAGCAGCGGTGTCCAGTCTTCCGGAGAGTTGCACGGCAAGACGCTCTCCCTCGTTTACGATGTTGATTTTCATAATATTATAACGTTTAATGGATTAACGAATTAATGATTTAGTGATTTAACCAATGTAAGTATATTCTTACCGTTTTTGCGTTCGTACTGGATGTCATCCATGATTTGACGAACGAGGAAGATACCTAGGCCTCCAATCGGTCGTTCTTCGGCACTCTGCGTCACATCGGGGTCTTCTTGTTGGGTTGGGTCAAACGGCACTCCGCTATCGGTGATAGTAAATATGGCTTGTCCCTTATTTCTTTTCATCTCGCACTCGACGAGCACTTGCCCACTCTTGCCGGGATAGGCATAAAGCATGACGTTGCTTACTGCTTCCTCCAGCGCGAGGTTTATCGGCATATTGAGTTCCTGTGGCAACTCTAACGTTTCAATCCACTCAGCCAGCGTCGGTATTTGTTGGATATCATTGCGCATGACGAGTGAGAAATGGCCGTTGTCACTTGTCACTTGGCTTTTGGCTCTTGGCTGCTTGTCCAAAAGAAGGATGGCAAACATTGTCAGGTCATCGCTTTGCTCGGCTTCACCGACGAAATCTGCTACTGCTCGCTGCATCGTTTCGATCAGTTCGCGCGGACTTTTGTCCTTTGTCCCTTCGCTTTTCGCCTTTAACTTTTCCATCATCCGTTCTTCTCCGAACAATTCTTGTGTACTGTTCTCGGCTTCGGTTAAGCCATCGGTGTACAGGAACAAGGTGTCGCCGACTTCCATCTTCGCTACTTGTTCCTCATATTCATAGCCCGCCAACACACCCAATGGCAGGTTCGGCATACACGGAAGGCTTTCACCCTTCGCCATTATTATCGGCGCGTTATGTCCTGCATTGCAGTACTTTAGTTCTCCTGTATAGAGGTCCAGTACACCCAAGAACAAAGTGACAAACATACTCTGTTCGTTATTCTCACCGCTGAGTGAGTCGTTCATCTGCGCAACGATTTGTGCAGGGTCGTTCAGGTATGAAGTGAAACTGCGGAAGATAGAGCGCGTCATTGCCATCACAATAGAGGCCGGAACACCCTTACCGCTCACGTCACCGACACAGAAGAACAAACGGTCCTCGCGGATATAAAAGTCGAATAGGTCTCCGCCTACCTCTTTGGCAGGGATGACTTCGCCGTAAGCATTGATATTCGGGTAATCCGGGAAGGGCGGGAAACGAGTCGGCAACATCGCCATTTGAATCTTGCGGGCGATATTCAGTTCGTTCTCTATGCTTTGGTTGCGGGCGGTTGATTCAACGAGACGTTTGGTATTGCGTCCGGCATACCATACAATGAGAATCAACATAGCCAGACCCAATAGCATCAGCAATCCGATGATACGTCCGATGTGGTTGAGGTCTCGGAAGAGTTCGTCATCAGGGATGATGATTTCAATATGCCATCCGGTAGCGTCAATCTCTTCCTCAAAGATATTGTACTTGCGTCCGGCTACGGTGTCCGGAGCGGGCACTATCTCCACTCCCGTACTGGAGCGTATGGTGTAATAACTGTTCGGATAGACCTGCAGGTATTCGGAGAGGTTCTTGAGTTCGTCGAGCGACATGTCGATGCACACCACTGCAACCACTTTGCCGTTTTTGTCGTGCACGGGACATGAACAACTGACCACCATGGTTTTCGAACCAGAATCGTCCAGGTACGGTTCGCACCACCAGCAACTATCGTGAACAAAGCCGTTCTGCCACCACTCCATCTGCGTGTAGTCATGTGCGGCACTGCCTATCTGGCGCGTGTAGATACTATCCTCGGAGAACCGGCTGCTGCAGGCTTCAAAGAAAGTTCCTTGTTTCGGGAAATAATTCGGTATGAACGCTACTGCCATACTGGTGTTGGCGCGTAACGTACTCACCGCCAGACGTGTAGCGGCGAAGATGGAGTCCGGCTCATGGATATGTCTCTCTGTCAGCAGCGCCAAGGTTTTGGCTGCTGTTTCCATCTCGATGGCATGTACGTCAATTTCCAGTTCTGCGCGGCGTAATTCGGTCTTTGCACGTTGCTCTGCCTCATGACGGGTGGCAGCGCGGCTGGTGAAATACATGGTGCATGAGATAGCTTCCAGCGCTATTGCCGCCACAAGAATAATCCACAGACTACCGTGGTCCTTATGTGTCTTTTTATTAGATGGTGTATTCACTTTTACGTAATTTATGTGTTCTCTTCTTAGCCGTATGGCACAACCATTTTTGCCCCGGTAGCGGTGTATGTATCGCTATCGGTCATTGTCTTGACGAAAATCTGCATGGCGTTGATCTGTATAGCCAGCATGAATAGAATAGTAAAGTGGAGATTTTTTTCTCATAGTATTAAGTATTTGGTTAATTCTGCGGCAAAGATACTGCATTTTTTTGAAATATGCAAACGAATTCGCATTTTTTTGTGCAAGCATAGATTATTATTTTTGCATAAAGTCTTGTACATTCCAAAAAATTGTAGTAATTTTGCGGCATTATTTTTGTGGATAATGCTATAACGAATACGCATCTTAAGAATATGAAGACAATAGTTATTTTTCTGTCCGTTTTAACCGGAATTATAAATGGCGATTTTGATGCCAATAAACTCTCTGGAACTCAGCAAGATAGTATATTAGCCATCGGCAGTCAGCCCTCAGTAGTCAGTAATCAGCAGTCAGCCGGCAACGTAGAAGTGCCGTGCACGCGTTACCGTTTGGAGAAAGAGAACGAGCAGAAGATATTCCGTCACTCCGAAGTGGCAGACTGGTATGTTATTGACACTTTGCGCAAAACACGCAAGGCACTCGGTGCGGGTCTCGAACTCGGTAAAGTGCGTGACGCGCAACTCAGTCCGAATGGCCGCTATGTGGCTTTCATCAAAGACAACAACCTCTATATACACAAATTGGATTTCGGAACCGAAGTGGCAGTGACCAAAGAAACCGATACCGACATTATCAGCGGTGTTGCCGACTGGTTGTACGAAGAAGAGTTCAGTACCACCGCGCTGTACGCATGGTCGCCCGACTCAAAGAAACTGGCGTTTGTGCGTCTCGATGAACATGATGTGCCGACTTTCTCTTGGAGTACCTATTTAGGCAGTCAATCGTCAGAAAGCACCAATCAAACATATCCGCAATACACAAATGCGGAAACTCTCCGTTATCCGAAAGCGGGCAGCGCCAATGCCAAAGCCCGTGTGTGCGTTTATGACGTTGCCACCAAGGCAGTCCTGACCATGCAAGTCAACAACCAAGAGGACGATGTCTATTTCCCGCGTCTGCGTTGGACCAAGAGCGGTGAGTTGCTGGTTCTCAAACTCAATCGCGACCAGACGAAGATGGAGGTGCTCTCATGCAACGCTAAATCTACTGTTTCCCAGTTGTTGTACAAGGAGGAAAGCAAGGATTTCTTTGTGGACTACGAGCTGTTTGACGAATGGCAATGGTTGGGCGACGACCGCTTTGTCGTGTTGAGCGAGAAAGACGGCTGGCGTCGTGCCTATCTCTATAATGCGCAAGGCATCCAACAGAAAGCGCTGACTCCTGAGAAAACGGATGTGACGGCAATCTACGGCGTGGACGAAACAACGCAGACGCTGTATTATCAAGCCGCGCCGACTCCTTCGACCAGACAACTCTATGCCGTTGATCTCAAGAAAGGACAAAATACCAAGTTGACGGATAGCGAAGGTACGCATAGCGCGCGCTTCAGCGACGATTACAAGAAGATGATCGACTGCTACCAGAGTTTCACAACGCCGAACACCTATACATTGTATAGTATCAAAGGGGCAAAAGCGACCAAAACAGAGGTTGTCCTAGACAATACAGCGGTTAAAGAGCTGTGGGAAGCGAACAAGATCAATGAGCCGCAGATGTTGCAGATACCTAACAGCAAGGGTCAGAAGATGGAAGCGATGCTCCTATCCCCTATAACATCTAGCCCATCGCCTTTAGTAGTAATGCACTACAGCGGTCCGCATAGTCAGCGTGTGCTCAACCGTTGGCGTAAGAAATTCGAATATGCATTGGTAGCAGAAGGTTATGCCGTGCTCATCGTTGATACGCGCGGAACGGACTGCAAGGGCCGTGCATGGCGCAACGAGACCTATATGGAGTTGGGTCAGAAGGAGGCGGAAGACCTGATTGCTGCGGCTAATTGGGCTGCACAACAAGAGTATATAGACGGTAGCCGCATGGCTATCATGGGTTGGAGCTACGGCGGCTATCAGACGCTGATGACCATGAGCCGGAAGAACCATCCGTTCAAGGCAGGTGTGGCCATTGCGCCTGTCACCGATTGGCGTCTTTATGACTCGGCGTACACCGAGCGCTATATGCGTCGTCCGCAGGTGAACGAGTTCGGCTATAAGAACGCTTCGCTGCTCAATAAAGCAGCAGATCTGACAGGCAATGTGCTGATTATACACGGCACAGGTGATGATAATGTGCATGTGCAGCATACAATGCAGTATATAGATGCACTCGTCCGCGCAGACAAACAGTTCGAGATGCAACTCTATCCCGATGACAACCATCAACTCAAGAAAGGCAACAACGCCAAGCACATGCACGAGCGTATATTGAATTTCTTGCAGAAAAATCTTTAATTCTTTGAATTTGAATCATTTAAATCTTTAAGTAATAACGCGTATGAACACAAAACAAAGCAATTCGTTGCGAATTATCACCATCATCGCTATGATGTTTCTCTATGCGATGATCTCTTTTGTAACTAACTTGGCAGCACCTGTCGGTAAGATATGGGGCGCTTCGTTTGACGACCCTGCGCAGGCAGAACGAATGGGTATGCTTGGCAACCTGTTTAACTTTCTTGCCTACCTGATCATGGGTATCCCTGCGGGTAATTATCTGGCTCGATTCGGCTACAAGAATACAGCACTAACCGCTATTTCTATGGGCTTTGTAGGAATCGGTTTCCAATGGATGAGCGGTTATATGGATAGTTTTGTTGTCTATTTGGCAGGTGCATTGTTCGGCGGTTTTTGTGTTTGTATGCTCAATACCGTTACAAACCCGATGCTCAACCTGTTGGGTGGTGGCGGCAACAAGGGCAACCAACTTAATATGATCGGCGGTACACTCAATTCGTTGACCGCCAGCCTGACACCTATGTTGGTAGGTGCGCTGATAGGAGAAAGCCTTGCCGGCAAGACCATAGCCGATGTCAATAGCCTGTTGCTGATAGCAATGGTAGTTTTTGTTGTTGTATTCGGTATCATTAAAGTCACTCCGTTTGCAGAACCGACGGCTTCGGGAGACAATGTGACATATGAGCGCACACCGTGGGCTTTCCGTCATTTTGTACTGGGTGCAGTGGCAATCTTCTTCTACGTAGGTGTGGAGGTAGGTATTCCTGCTACGTTGATATCGTATCTCAAACCGACCGCAGGTTTTGCTGCTGCAGGATTTGTAGCCGGTCTCTATTGGTTAATGATGCTCGTTGGCCGTACTGTCGGATCGTTCATCGGCGGCAAGGTAAGCAGTAAGGCTATGGTGACGGTTGTATCGGTTCTTGCTATTGTGCTGATGGGTGCAGCCATCGCATTGGGCGACAGCGTCACGGTTACTCTGCCTACCAGTTGGGCTTTTGAGATGCAGGCTATGCCTGTTGCAGCGCTGCTGATTATGCTCTGCGGTCTCTGCACATCGGTCATGTGGACATGTATCTTCAATATGGCAGTAGAAGGTCTCGGCAAATATACAGCCAAGGCTTCCGGCATATTTATGATGATGGTTGTCGGTGGTGGCGTAGTGCCGTATATCCAGAGTGTGATAGCAGCCAACAACTGCCTGATCAGTTATATCGTTCCTATCATCGGTGTAGCCTTCATCCTCTACTATGCGTTGTGGGGAAGCAAGAATGTCAATACGGACATCAAGGTAGATTGAATCTTTGAATAATGAATCTTTAAATCTTTACATTTTGAATCATGAAAAAATATGCATTGGGTATCGACTTGGGTGGCACAGGCACCAAGTTTGGTTTGGTAAACGAAGAAGGACAAGTATTGCGCAGCAAGAGTATTCCTACTCAGGAATATCCGGAGATAGAGGCATATTGCGATGCCTTGTGTAGCGGTCTCAAACAGTTGGTGGCCGACCAAGGGTTGCAGATGAGTGATATAGTGGGTATCGGTTGCGGTGCGCCTAACGGCAATTACTATACGGGTTGCATCGAGCATGCACCTAACTTGCCGTGGAAAGGACTGGTTCCGTTGGCTAAATTGATCAGCGAACGTATGGGTGTCAAATGTACCGTTACCAATGACGCTAATGCTGCGGCTCAAGGCGAGATGATCTATGGTTCTGCACGCGGTATGAAGAACTTCATCGTCATCACACTCGGCACGGGCGTTGGCTCGGGTATAGTTATCGATGGCAAAGTGCTGTACGGTCATGACGGATTTGCAGGCGAACTGGGTCACTGCAAGATCGACCATTCGGGCAACGGACGTCTCTGCGGCTGCGGACAAAAGGGTTGTATAGAGGCGTACGCTTCTGCTACGGGTGTGGCACGTACTGCTAAAGAGATAGTAACTTCCACCACGCAACCGACATTGTTGCGCCAAGTGGAAGATATCGATCATATAACATCAAAAGATGTGTTTGACGCAGCAGAGAAAGGCGACTTGGTGGCTAAGCAGATTTTCGACTATACAGGTCATCTGCTCGGACAGAAACTGGCGGATTACGTGCACTTCTCTTCGCCCGAAGCCATCATCCTCTTCGGAGGACTGACCAAATCCGGACATTGGATCATGGACCCGATACGTGAAGCGTTGGACGAGAACCTGATGCCGATATGGAAAGGCAAGATACCTGTTTCTATCTCGGTGCTCAAAGATTCCGATGCCGCTATCCTGGGTGCCTCAAGTTTAGCATGGTAA
>JAEEHO010000178.1 GCA_016280845.1 Paludibacteraceae bacterium
CCATGCAGTCTGTCGCGCAAGATCTTCTGCGCTATCATCGAGCGCAGGAAGTCGATTCCCGCCTCATGCCGTTTAAGAAGATAATTACTCTGATAGATTCGTAGTGGAAGACCCGTTCCATCTTACCCCTTTGTGGGATGCTCTCCTTACAATCTACAACGAGATTGCGAAGGTGTGCGACAAACATGGCCTGCGGTATTATGCCGCAGACGGTACGGCACTTGGAGCCGCGCGGCATGGTGGTTTCATACCTTGGGATGACGACTTTGATATCTTCATGCCGCGCCCAGATTATGAGGAGTTCAAGAAATTGGCGATAGGCGAATTGCCTGAACACCTTAAATTCGTCTGCCATGGGAATACGTCGGAGTTTAAGTTGCTGTTTGGAAAGGTACAGGACTGTCGGCGTAGCACGATTGAGGCGGTGGAGCGGGAAACTGGAAGATGCCTTTCCAACGGACTGTTTGTCGATGTATTTCCGCTTGACGGAATCCCGTCCACTGCGTTTGGCCGGTTCTGTTTGCGCATGAAGTCCATGACGCTGGTTCAGTATAATGCCTTTGTCAATTTCAAGTTGAAAGAGCTGCCGGTTACGGGAAAGGTCAGATGGTGGATTGGGTGCATGGTCGCCCCTCTTTGTGTTTTCCTATATGGACGCAAGAATCCACTCGTGTGTCTAGAAGACACATATAAGAGCAATCCCTATGATCAATCGCGACTTGTGTCCAGCTATGATTGCACATTGTCAGTGTTCAGGAAAAGACCTCTGAGTAGGGATGTGTTTGGGGATGGGATTTCGCATGCGTTTTGCAATCAGACCATTAAAGTTCCGGAACAATGTGAGAGATTCTTGGAGAACGAGTATGGCGATTGGCGGCAATTGCCGTCCGAGGAATTGCGTCATCCTACTCATGAGTACACAGAGCGTGTTCCTTGGTGGTTAGGGCCGACGAAGAAATGAAGATTTGCACAATTATATTGAATTGTTTCTGCGCCGTTGCTTGCTGTCCCGATGGAACCCGCGTGGCAGAATGTAGTCGGACTACGAAAGAAAACCGGGCTTGAGGGCAATAGGATTCCGACTAGGGCAGTAACGATTTATATAGAAAACGATCCAGGATGCAGTCCAGTAAGCAGTTTTTGCCAGAAATGAACGTGCGGTTATTTACATGCATAAGAGACAGTCCAGAAGTCGACAAACCTCTATCTTGGCCTAGCCAACGAATGACGAGTGAAGTTCACGGTCAATAACGAAGGAAGACTGGAATATATGATTTGAACTAAGGGAAGTCCCCGTGTCCCCTAACCGTCGAATTTTTCTGAACATCATAGCCACATACGGGCGGAGTCTGTATGCGTTGGTTATAGGACTGTTTACGGCAAGATGGGTGCTGATGGCTTTGGGGCAGGAAGACTTTGGCTTGTATGGCTTGATTGCAGGATTGTCTGCTTTTGTGGCTTTTTTCAACAATTTACTCTCGTCGGCAATCGGACGATTTTATTCTGTGGCAATCGGTGCCGCGCAAAAGAATCCTGAAGAGGGACTTAACTTATGCAGGGAGTGGTTTTCTACGGCAGTAGTAATACATACTGTAGTGCCAACTGTATTGGTCTTGATTGGTTATCCAATTGGGCTTTGGGCGATTAGAGGCTATTTGGTGATTTCGCCTGGAAGAATTGACGTTTGTGTTTGGGTTTGGCGTTTTGTATGCGCTAGCTGCTTTGTTTCTATGGTAAATGTTCCGTTTAATGCTATGTATATTGCGCGACAGGAAATCGCAGAATTGACAATTTACGGTGTTGCTTCAACGACTTGCTCTTTTATTTTCATTTTATACATGGTCAACCATCCCACTGACTGGTTGTTGGGATATGCTGGCGGAATGTGCCTAATTACGGCTGCCCCGCAGTTTCTGATATGTATGCGTGCATTAAGGATCTTCCCCGAATGTAAATTCTTAGTTGCGGCAGCGTTTCAGACAAGGAGAATCCGAGAGCTGCTTTCCTTTGCGTCCTGGCAATTTATAGGGATGTCGGGGTCTCTACTTAAATGGCAGGGAATTTCTGTTTTAGTAAATAAATACTTTGGAGTCAGGGTGAATGCGGCAATGGATATTGGACATCGAATCTCAAGCAACTGCATGTCTCTTGCAAGTAGCATCCAAGGTGCATTCACTCCAGCTATAATGAATGCTTATGGCGCCGGATTGTATAAGAGGGCGGAGTATCTTGCCTATGGAGCGTGCAAGTTCGGGACTTTATGCATCCTAATTTTCGCTTTGCCCTTAATTCTTGAGTCAGAAGAAGTACTCCATCTTTGGCTCGTAACCCCACCAGAACACACTAAAATGCTTGCGATATGCATACTGGTTGACATGATTGTAGACAGAACTTCTACAGGGCACATGATTTTGGTGAACGCGAAGGGGAAGATCGCAATGTATCAAGCATTTCTTGGGGGAGCAATATTGATGACCTTCCCGCTTGCATGGTTTCTAGTTGAACTAGGATTTGGCGTACTATCGATTGGTGCTGCAATGATAATCACTAAGATGATTTGCTCCTTTGGACGGGTTTGGCTCGCTAGATCGTTAGTTGGCATGAGTGTCAGGTTGTGGCTGAGTAAAGTGTTCGCCCCGCTATTAATGATTTCGTTTGCTAGCATACTGGGCGGAATCTTTTTTAAATACATGTTTATAGCATCGCTATCGAGAATCTTTGGGACAACGATCATTGTTGATTTTGTTGTGTTGTCTGGCGCGTGGTTGTTTGTTCTAGATGAGTCAGAGAGAGCTTTCCTGTCGATGAAGTTGCTTACAATAATTTCAAGACAAAAAAGAGTTAATTGAATGAAAAAGGCGATAATGAGTGCCCATGTGAGAATGGGAGAGACGAAGAATATCGGCGACTACAATCAGGCGATTGCTGCGCGTCAGTTTATGAATACTTCAGAGTTCATAGATCGAGATGAATTGCATTCGTATAGTGGTGATGTCAGTAAAATAATTCTTAATGGTTGGTTCATGCACAATCCAGAAGAATTCCCTCCGTCAGATAAGATAGTTCCCTTGATCACGTCATTTCATATTTCACCGCGCAAGGCGGAAAAAATTCTTGCCAATGGAGGTCTTTCATATTTAAAAAAACATGAACCGATAGGTTGCAGGGACAAGAAGACGCTAGAGTTCTTGAGGGGTAAAGGGGTTAAGGCTTTCTTTTCTGGTTGTTTAACTTTAACGCTGGGAAGGACATATAAAAATGCCCCGTCTAAAACGCATGCATTATTTGTTGATCCTGTTTTTCCCATGACAGATCGGATTACATGGGCAAAGCTCTTTAACTTGCCGATAATATTGTTTGTGGTCTTGAATATTAGAAAAATAAGTAAGTTGAGTTTGAAATTTAGGACATGCTATTTTGACTTGAAAGGCTTAAAAGGTTGTGTAAGGTCTTTGTTTGCGGCGGCCGCGTTTCTTAAAAAATACAAAACAAGATTTTCGGAAGAATTACTATTATCGGCCGACTACACGAGTAATATCGTTTTATGGAAAGAGTTTGATCAAAATCGCAATATTGATCAACAACTAATGGACAGAGCGGATCGTACGTTGAGGTTGTATGAACAATATCCACTTGTTATAACGAGTAGAATCCATTGCGCCCTCCCGTGTACTGCAATGGGGACACCAGTTGTTTTTATTAATGATAGTCTCGGACGTTGCACTATGGGGGGAATTAATATGGGAGATGGTAGATTTGATGGGTTGCTCGATTTCTTTAACGTAATGGATTTTACTGAAGATTGGCAATTGGAACCAAGGGGTTGGCATGGGGATTCGGTGTCTATAAGCACAAAGTTGCCTGAAAAGGACAATTGGCGAGTATATGCAGAGCACTTGACAGCGCAATGTGAAAAGTTTGCGAGTGATGGCGAGAACATATAAAAAGGTTCGTGGAGATGGTCGTGGCGATACTAATTGCTGGTGGTGTTGGATCTCGTATGGGTGCGGACATCCCGAAGCAGTTCGTACAGGTGAACGGCAAGCCGGTGCTGTTCTACACGCTTGAGGCTTTCGAACAGCATCCTATGGTCGATGCCATTGAACTTGTATGCATCGAGGGATGGGAGGATTCCGTACAGGCATGGGCGAGGAAGTACGGAATCTCTAAGCTGAAATGGATTGTCAAGGGTGGTGCAAGCGGACAGGAATCAATACGGAATGGCGTGTTTGGTCTGGAGGGTAAATGCGCGGCAGATGATGTAGTGATTATTCACGACGGCATAAGGCCGCTTGTTGACCCAGCGGTCCTTGATGATGTGATTGGCAAGGCTCGGCAGTTCGGCAACGGAGTTACCTCCATGCCGTACAATGAGCAGATATTTCTGGTCGATGCAGAGCGCCCAGATACCACGGTAAAATACATTCCCCGCGAAACTCTTCGCCGTGTCGCAACGCCGCAGGCGTACCAGTTCGGTCTTCTTGATGAAAAATACCATGAGGCGTTCGAACGGAAGATCGGTATCTACGGTTCCTCATATACGAACACGATGATGACCGAGCTGGGCGTGCGACTTCATTTTGCGGCTGGTAGCGACAGGAACATAAAGCTTACGACACCTGGAGACATTGAGATATTCAAGGCCATGATAGCGGAGAAGAAATGAAACGTCTTCTTGAAATACCCGAATACGTAGAAGATGTCAAGCGCGTGGCTTTCCTTGATCTTCCATGGGGGAAATTGCGCGGCAAAACGATTCTGGTTACCGGAGGCACGGGCCTTATCGGCAGCTTTCTTATTGATGTCTTAAACGCGGCAGATCTTGGATGCCAGATTCTTCTTCTGGGGCGTTCTGCGGAGAAAGCAAAAGCAAGATTCGCAGAGTACTGGGATTCTGGCTTGATTCGATTTGTGAAATGGGATGCCTCTGCGCCAAATCTGCCCACGATGGACGGGCCGGTTGATTTCGTACTTCACTTGGCAAGTAATACGCATCCTGTGGCATATGCGACCGATCCCATTGGCACGATAACGACCAATGTGATTGCTCTTAACAACCTTCTTGCCATGGCGGTAGAAAAGAAGTCTGCGCGTTTCCTGTTCGCATCGTCAAATGAGATATATGGTGAAAACAGAGGCGATGTTGAACTTTTTGACGAAAAGTACTGCGGGTACATTGACTGCAATACCTTGCGAGCCGGCTACCCTGAGTCGAAGCGGTGCGGAGAGGCGCTGTGCCAAGCGTATATCAGACAGAAAGGGCTTGATTGTGTCATTGCAAGGTTAACGCGGACGTATGGTCCAACAATCCTTCCCACGGACACAAAGGCGATTAGCCAGTTCTTCAATAACGCGCTCAAAGGCGAAGATATCGTTCTGAAAAGCGAAGGGAAGCAATACTATTCATTTCAGTATGTTGCCGATTCGGCCTCAGGCCTTTTGACCGTTCTTTTGAAAGGCGAGACGGGCGAAGCGTATAACATTGCAGACGAATCGGGTGACATCACACTCCGCGATCTGGCTAAGTTGATTGCTGAGAATGCAGGGTGCAAGGTGGTGTTTGATCTCCCGGAAGCTGTTGAAGCTGCGGGGTTCAGCAAAGCAACGAAGGCGAGACTGAAAGGCGATAAGCTTAAGATGCTAGGTTGGCGGTTCAGTTGTGGTATAGAAGAGGGGATTATTAGGACAATGAAAGTGCTTCGCATAGTTCATTGATTTGATTGTCCGTATTTTTATTTGATGAACCGTTTCATGGACATACTTAGCATGATGGCGAAACATCGTATATATTTTCATACGAATGTTCCTGCGCCGTATAGAAAACATCAATTTGAGTTAATCGCAAAAAGGTTCCCTGATGCGGTTTTCTTCCTTACTGAAAAGCAGGCAGGCTACAGGCCGTGGTCGAATTCGGTCAAAAATTGGAAGGCAAATATTTGGCATGTGACGCAAATGCAATTGTTGCTGTCTTTATTTGTGCAAAGGTGGGGCAGCATTCATATTTGCGGAGGGGGGCTTCCGAAATGGTACTGGGTGCTGCTTATGGTTTCTGGCATGATTGGTCAATCGAAGGTCATTGGATGGAATGACGGCAACACCTTGGCTCAAGTTAAGGCTTGTAAGAGTAATACTGGTGAGAAATTGCCACTAAAAAAGAGGGTGGTAAAATGGTTGGTTGTCAATGGCATGAAAGCCGTTTTCACACCAGGTGTTAATGGTGCAGATATGGCAAGAGCGAGAGGATTTCGCGATAATCAAATCATTAATGCATATTTTTCGCATGACATTGACGCTTTCGCAAAGTACGACGAGGAGTATCATGATTCTGTACGCAAGCAAATTCGTCAGGCATACGAGATTGCGAACGATACGATCGTGCTACTATGTATATCGCGATATCTTGATCTGAAACGATTAGAAGATCTTGCAGAGGCATTGCTGATACTGGAACGTAGCCATCTTGACGAAGCCAATCGATGCGAGCTGTTGCTTATAGGGGATGGTAGTTATAAGACACATTTACCGATATTAAAAAAACTTACCAATGTGAAAGTCCATCTCGTAAAGCAAATGCCTCCAGAAAATGTGTTGGCGTATTATTGCGCAAGTGACATATTTGTTTTCCCGAGTGAGGGTGACATATGGGGCTTAGTTGTAAATGAAGCGCTGTCGATGGGTTTGCCGGTCATATGCACAGATGAAATCGGTGCCTCAGAACTTGTGCAAAATGGTGAGAATGGGTACAAAGTTCCTGTTCGGCAGCCGAAAATAATTGCCGAAAAGATTCACCTGATGTTTAATGCCGATAGGCGGCAGGCGTTGTCGAAAGCTGCAAAAAAAATCCGGGAAACCTGGCGTACAGAACTTGGCGTGGCTGAACTTCAACGATTTATTGAAAATATAGGCTGACTAGAGCGCATCGCGGTTCTTTTCCCAGTTTTATATTGTAGCCTGCATATGAATCATTTATTGGCACGGAAAGTCCGTTCAACAGCTGGAAAATTGTTGATAAAGGCGAATGCAGCATTACTTTGGTTTCGTATTGCAAAAATGCGCCACTATTATCCGCTAGTTATGCGTAGGTTGCGGGGAAAGCTGCTGTCCGATGAGCCAATAAAGGTTCTTTTCATCGTAACAGAACCTGCGAAGTGGAAACTACAGTCCTTGTACGATCTGATGGCTGGAGATTCACGTTTTCATGTTCAGATCGGGGTGTCTTGCCCTGATTTCGCAGGAGAGAAGAATAAGTCTGACGCATTATCGGCATTCAATGCCGCATGCGATTTTTTTGCCGCACGCAATATGCCGACGATCAAACTCTGGTTGCCAGATAAAGCAACGCCGTCGAAACTGCACAGAAATTGTGCTGATATTATTTTTTACCAACAGGTGTGGTTTGATGTCAAGTGGCAGATGCCTTATGATGTTTGTAAATGGGCGATTTCTTGCTATATTCCGTATTTCGTTGCGAATTACGGGGATGTGGCGATGGAATGTCTAAAACCGTTGCATCGCCTTTTCAATTACCACTTTGTGCAGGACGAGGAATGGAAACACCTATATGAAAGTGCTCTTGGACGCGTCTTTCGTGTTGGACGGATGGTTGGACTAGGTCATCCTATGCTTGATTATATCGAGTTTGATCCGAAATGCGGTGACGGGAAGCAATGTGTCATATATGCTCCACATTGGACTATTAATCCGCATAACAGGCCAGGCTGCTTGAATTATGCCACTTTCCTGTGGAATGGGCGTGAAATTTTGGAATACGCGAAGCGGCACAAAGAGATGAATTGGGTGTTCAAACCCCATCCTAACTTGGCATATATACTTGAGAAGTTTAAGGTCATGTCAAGGGGAGAAATTGATGAGTACTATACGGCTTGGGCGCAAATTGGTCGTGTTGAGATGTCAGGAGATTATCATAGGCTCTTCAATGAGTCATCGTCATTGGTGACTGATTGCGGATCGTTTCTTACTGAGTATGTGGTCACGGGAAAGCCAATAATACATTTGATTTCCGCAACGTGTACGCATAAGCCGCTGGCATCGTCGTCATTCCTGTATCCGACATACTATCAGGCGCGAAGTCTTGATGAGATGTACAGCCTGTTTTCGTCCATATTGGAACGTCGGGAAGACCCAAAACGAAATGTGCGGGTTAGTGCATTGAGGAAGGCTATTTGTGTTGAGGGAAAAGCAGCATCCCGAATTTTAAATTTCATTTTGGATGAAATTGCCGGGAAGGCTGGATAGAGTATGATATCATTCTATATATTGTTATTTTTGCTTTGCTGCTGGGGGCTGGGCAGACGAAAGCCACCAGCGAGTGGGCTAGACAGGGATACTACGCTCGCAATAAAAGGAATATTTATATTCTGGGTGTTCATACGTCATGTTTCTGGCTATTTAGTAAAGAGTGGGTATACGTTTAGTCGTGTTGGTGACTCATTGTTTCAGCTAATTGGATCGTGCTCGGGTCAACTGATTGTGGTAATGTTCCTTTTTTATTCTGGTTATGGTGTGATGGAGCAAATAAAGTCTAAGGGGAATGATTATGTAAGGTTAATCCCCAGGAAGAGAGTTTTGCAGACATTACTGAATTTTGATGTCGCAGTGCTGATTTATATTGCTCTGGATATATTGCTTGGTTTAAACATTTCATGTAGAAAATCATTCTTTGCACTTATTGCATGGGACTCTGTGGGTAATAGCAATTGGTACATCTTTGTGATACTCCTTTGTTATTTGGCCGTTTATGCCTGTTTTAGGGCCAAAAGGTTCTTTGATGGATTGGATGCAGAGATTGTTTTCGTAGCCCTTTTCTTTGTGTCTTTTGCGTTGTCAATGGTGAAGCCGCATTGGTGGTATAATACGATGTTGGCTTTCCCAGCGGGCATGTTGTGGTCGAAGCTGCGGAAACAAATAGATTCAATTTTGCAAATTCGATATTATTGCGCATTGATCACGTGTATGCTGGTCTTTTGTGTGTTGTATATTTTACCCTGGGAGTTTCATGGGTTAAGAAATAACTTGCTTGGAATAAGTTTTGCGACTGTGGTTGTCATCATAAGTTGTAGGGTAAAGGTGGGAAATCCGGCATTGGTTTGGCTAGGAACAAACTTGTTCCCGTTGTATATATACCAAAGGGTTCCAATGATTGTATTCGCAGATTTATGTGGAGATAATATGGTTCGTATATTTCCCGTACTGTATGTCGTTTCGTGTTTGTGTTTGACTGTTTTGTCTGCGTGGTTGTATCGTTTTGTCCGAATAAGTCTGTAAAAGAGATAGCCAATGAGTTCTCGGATTAATACATGGATGAGGTTAGTTCGTGCGAAGGGGCACGTTGCGGGTTGCGTTTTGACATTAATTCTATAAAGGGTTCAAAGGTAGTCGTTTTGTTTATGTTTAGCCGCTACACGGCTAATCGACACAAAATCATCGTGCCCCACCACACGACTCGACTTCAAACATCAAATCCATATGAAAGTTCTATGGTTTGTTAACGGCATGTTGCCTGAGTTCTCGGTTGCGCTTGGACGCAAGGCTGGTAATACGGGCGGATGGATGCCATCGCTGACTGGAGTGATTCGCCAGTATGCACCGAAGATTGAATTGTATGTAGTATGCGAAGCCGATGGCGATTATCAGCGTGACGCGAACGGGACCCATTATTATGGTTTCAAGAACTTTAATCATGGCCTTCGTTGGGGGCGGAGCAGCAAATGTGCGTTCGTCGGCAAGGTGAAGTCATTGATACAAAATGTCAATCCAGATTTAATCCATTTTCACGGCACGGAGAACGGCTATGCCGATTTGGGTGACGAGGTTTGGCGCGGTGTGCCACGGGTTGTAACACTGCAGGGCATTATCAATGGTATTTATCCGCATTACATGGGCGGGCTGACGCCGCTGCAACTCAAACCCTATCAGAACCATCTTAGAAACCTCATTACTGGCAAGAACCTTCTTGATACGGCGGATCTGTGGCGAATGAGACTTGCGATTGCAGAAGCGCGTTCACTGAATAAGATGCAGCATGTTGCTGGTCGAACCGATTGGGATCGTGCGTGGGCGAAAGCACTAGCGCCTCATGCAAGGTACCATTATGTTGGTGAAATCATGCGGCCGGAGTTCTACGAACGTGATAATCGGTCTCGGGTCATGCCGCACCGCATATATGCGTCCGCCGCGTTCAAGTATCCGCTCAAGGCCGGTCATGTGCTCTTGCAGGCACTTTCTTATCTGAAGGGTGCCTATCCTGATGTGAAGTTGGCGGTCGCCGATGGGCTTGACAAACTCCGCCCGACATCCCTGAGGGCGAAGTTGTCGCAAACGGAGTATCATCGCTATCTGTCGGCTCGCATCCGTGAACTTGGACTTGAAAACAATGTCGAACTCCTTCCATCGATTGATTCCGTTCGTGTACGGGATGAACTGGAAAAAGCGGAAGTCTATTGCCAAGTTTCGTTTGTGGAGAACAGTCCAAATTCATTGGCCGAAGCGCAACTTGTCGGGGTGCCGGTGGTTGCGTCCTATGCTGGTGGTATTCCGTCAATGGTCAAAAATGGCAAGACTGGGTTGCTTGTGCAACCCAGTGATCCGGCCGTGTTGGCCGCTGCAATTGCTCGCTTATTTGATGACGATGACATGAAGGCCCGACTGGCTGATATGGCATGGAAGATTGCAAATGAAAGGCATAATCCACAAAAAGTGGTTGCTGATCTGACGACGTGCTATGGAAAGGTGATTGAAAATGCGTGATTTTCTGCATAGGGCGTTTGACAAGACGTATCTCGTATTAGCTCCTGCCGTCTTGCTGACGTATTTCGTGCCCATTAGAATGCGTGTGGGTCCCATTATGATTGTTCCATTTGTCGTCTTGTGGCTGATAGCGGTGTTTATAAGAGGAGAAAAATGCGAACGAATCTTTACAGGAAAATTTCTTGCCTTCTTTGTACCGTTGGTGCTGTTCTTTCTTTTAAGATCTATTCTGACAGGCTTGAATGAGTATGATAAAGTGCCGTTGTTGCGCCATATCCAGTATAGCGGTCTTGTTTGCATCTACCTTTACGTTTTCCATTATACTGTATCACGTTTGAAAATAAATGAGCTTCGTTTCTTGAATGTTATTATTCTCATTTCTCTTGCCTACGGTTGTTTTGCATCGGCATCAATGGATATTGGGGCATATCGCAATATGGGCGTTGTAGCAGGAACTGCGAGAGAAACAATGATGGATACGGTGGAACGATTGGAATATGCAAGTTCGGGCGTATCAAACTATGGGGATGTGTATGCTATGACGTTTATCATTGTTGGCCTGATGGCTGTTGTTCGGTACTGCAAGATGCAGTGGAAGTCCTTTTATGTCGCTTTGTCTTGCTTGTTTTTCTATGGCATATACAAGGCGGCATTTACGACAGGGTTGGCTGTTGCACTTGCAACAGTCGCACTTGTTTTGTTCTTGCGCGCTTGTAATGTAAAGGGAAGACGTTTTAAAGTGCTTCTTTCTCTGTATGCGTTCTGTTTTGTCGTGGCTGTTGCGTTCCCTACTATCTTGTCGCCTTTCACAGGTTTGGCGAAAGCGTTGGCCATTGTGTTTGAACCGATTTCGCACGAGTATTCATTACGATTGTATTCCATTGCGGAGGCTTCTTCCGGATATAAAGACACTTATGCTGTTCAACGTGCTCAGCTCTATTGGAACTCGCTTGATGTCTTTGTACGTCGTCCTTTATTTGGCTTTCGCCTGAATCAGATTTTGTTCCATTCTGACATGAACATGACATTCCGTGGGCATTCGTACTTCTTTGACTCGCTTGCCATGGGGGGGATTGTGTTAGGGGGATTGCTGCTGGTGGGAATACACAAGTTTACTCAGTATCTAAAGTATGCATATGAGAGGGCGGGTGTTTCTGCTGATTTGCTTGACGGTTGGTTCGGTGCTACCGGCGCAATTTTCATTGTTGCATGCATAAATCAGATTGATATGTTTAACCTTATGATTGGCTATTTGTTTGTGGTGCCATCCATTCCGTTCTTCAATTATAGATATCATTTTGTGCACAATCCCGCCAGTTGGCGGATGAATTATCGCTGAATAGTTATATGAAGAAATACGATTACGCACGGATGATGCTTTGCGGGTTGGATTGGATGTTGCGCAGAATCTTGAGCCTGCACGGAAGATTGCAGTTCTTCATTTTGTGCTTTCTGTGGGGCATTAAACCTGCATGTGGCGGAATGTTCATTGGGAAAGTTGTTGTCCGCAATACACGACGCGGGAACATCCGCTTAGGGCGTGGTGTTGTTGCGCAGGCAAGTTTCAGGGTGAATCCGATTGGTCCCGCATCGCCATGCCTGCTTGATGTTCGTCCTGGTGGCGAAATTGAGATTGGCGATGGGACGGGAATGACATCGACGATTGTTTCGTCTGCCCAGAAGATATCTATTGGCAGATGCTGTAAAATTGGTGGCGGGGCGAAGATTCTTGACCATAATTTTCATGCGATGAATGCCGATGATCGTAAAATAGGCAAAGGTGACGCCAAGCCTCGTGAGGTCTTAATAGGAGACGATGTCTTTATTGGCACTAACGCAATCATTCTTAAAGGTTCCAAGATTGGCGACAGATCTGTTATCGCCGCCGGTAGCGTGGTGTTTGGGTTGGACGTACCGCCCGATTCGCTCGTTCGTGGCAATCCAGCAGTAATTGTTGCGCGTAAATGACTGTATTTTACTATACTAATCTCTCATTCCCTGATAGCGCGATGGCTTCGGGGAATCGTGTTGTGCATCTTGCGAAGTGCTTGGTGTCCAAGGGTGTGAGGGTGGTCGTCTTGTCTGCGTTTTCGGACAGTGGCCAGGCAGGGTCATTTACATGTGATGGAATTGAGTTCTTGTCGTTCTGCCGCGAACGTCAAGGAATTGTTCGGCAGTTCGCATCTTGCATTGTTTTCCCGATTAAGGTGTGGCTGTATCTTCGGAAAGAGCTTCGCAAGGGCGATATCCTGTATTCCTATACAGGGAATTTCATTCAGAGATTGTGGGGCGGGTTGTTTGTGATGCTGTTGCGCATGCCCATGTATTATGAAGGCTGCGAATTCCCATATACGATTATCGCAGAATGGCCGAAGGTGCTACAGCGCATTGATGTCTGGCTGATTCGAAAGTGCGTCTCGGGCGTTGTCGCGATAACGCCAGCTCTTGCGGATTATTATCGAAATATAACCATGCCCGGGACGAAAGTCGTAACGATTCCCATGACCGTTGATGCGGATCGATTTGTAGGGAATCCGCCTGTGCAGGACAACTTTGATTTCCCTTATATCGCCTATACTGGGGCAATGAACCGTGCAGGCGGTGGCGTGGATGTTCTGGTTGACGCATTTTCGATTATAGCCTCAGAACACCCTGATCTGCATCTGGTTTTGATTGGCAGGGGAAGTGACGAATTGAGACGGCAGTATGAATCTAAAATTGGAGCTGACCGTATTCACTGCCTATTTTCTGGTAAAATTCCGGTTTCCGAGATGCCACGCTACATTTGCAACGCCAAGATATTGGCGATGCTACCGTTGCCGACAAAGCAGCAGGAAGGGTGCTTCCCGACCAAACTCGGTGAATATTTGTCGTCGGGCGTGCCGACAGTTGTGTCGCGTGTTGGCATCCCGGCAAGAATCTTGGCGGATGGCGAGAATGTGCGTTTTGTCCCGCCCAACGACCCAAAGGCAACGGCAGATGTGTTTCGCGACATTCTCTCGAACTACGAGCGGGCAGAAACGGTCGCTGCGCGTGGCAGGGATTTCGCCCGACGGAGTTTTCATTATGAGAACTTTGCGGATGAGCTATATTCGTGGTATTTGCCGTGTAAAGTGTGAGGAATGGTGTGATACATTGCTTGCGATTGACATCTGTTGCCATGCAACGAAATGCTGTGCTCTGTTGCATGGTATAGCAAAAAATGATAATCTATTAGAAAACTCTGCAGTAAGTCTGTAATGAAGCTTCATATAGAGAATTTTGCCAAGATATCGTCCGCGGACATCGAGTTTGACGGGCTTACTGTCATTGCCGGGAAGAACAATACCGGCAAGAGCACGGTCGGCAAGGTCCTTTATGTGTTTTTCCGTGCGCTGTCTCAGATGCCCAAGAGAGTAAGACGTGATCGCATAGACGCTGTTGTTAGGGCGTTTGCGAGGAACGTAGATCGCCGCATCTCCTCGCAACAGGCGCAAGAGCTGTTGGACGGAAGTGCCACAGTTGAGTCGGTCTATGAGCAATTGAAGGCTGCAGACAAAAATGACGCGCTGTCTCTATTCTCGGCGCTTTCGGAAAGCGGATTGACTGAGTTTTCCAGGAATGACATCGTAAAGACCATTGACGACGTCAAGACGACGAAGGACAGTGTTATTGCGGGGAGGTTGGCCCAGCAAGTGCTTGACTGTGTGTTCCATCGGCAGACAAGGCCTTTGCGAGAGACTGACGGCGACGCTTTGCTACAACTTGTCGTTCATGGCGAGCTGAACGAGATGCGGTTTGGCAAGGGCGGCAGCAACATACACCATGCCACACAGCTCGTCAAGAAGGTCAGATTCATTGCCAATCCCGACGTGCTTTCATTGCTGAACATTAGAGATCTGCTTGCGAACAAGGCGTACGCAAAGGCTTTTGAGAAATATACGCTTGAGTTGGCTCAGGAGTTGGCGGTTGAGTCGCGCTTGTCTGCCACGGAGGAAGAGGTTGTGCAGACCAAGCTTGCGGAAATACTTCCTCTGCTTGATGA
>JAEEHO010000179.1 GCA_016280845.1 Paludibacteraceae bacterium
GAAAATGAAAAAAGTTTACTATTTATTTGTGGCTATGGCCTATTGCCCGCTTTGTGCCGGGCTGTTAACGAGTGTGCCTATGCATGCTCAAGTGACTAATCAAGAGGACACCCTCTTCATCCAAGGACGCGACATCCAGGAGATTTCCGTTGTTGCGCGCGTTGAGCAACCTACTGACACTCACAAGAAGTTAAGCAAGGAGCAGCTGAATCAGGACAACACGGGTCAGAACCTGCCGTTCCTATTGCAATCCACTCCATCCCTTTTGGCAACGAGTGACGACGGTCTCGGTATAGGATACACCTATTTTCGCGTACGCGGTACCGACCACGCGCGTATCAATATGACGGTCAACGATGTGCCGCTCAACGATGCAGAGAGCCAGACCGTCTTTTGGGTGAACATGACCGATATGGCATCCAACCTCAGCTCTATTGATGTGCAACGCGGTGTCGGAACCAGTACCAACGGTTCATCCTCTTTCGGTGCTTCCGTCAATATGAGCACCTTGCCTACACAGCAAGCGCTGAATGACAGCGCCCGCGCACATGTGCAGCTGCAGTTCAACGGCGGTATGTACAACACTTTCCGCGAAATGGCAAGTGCGCAAGTTCGTTTACCGCGCAACTGGCGTATCGAAGCACGTCTTAGCAAAGTGAACTCCGACGGATACCTCTATCGCGCTTCGTCTGATTTGTTCTCCTACTACGGAGCTGTTGGCTACTACGGAGCCAAGACCAACGTGACACTCTCGGCTTTCGGCGGAACGGAAACAACATACATGGCGTGGGATGGTGTTTCGGCTGACAACCTGAAAACCGACCGCCGTTACAATCCTGCCGGCGAATACAAAGACAAAGACGGTAATACCGTTTATTATCCGAACCAAAACGACAATTACCGCCAACAGCACTACCAACTGAACCTCGTTCAGAAACTGGCTCCGCAATGGTCGCTCAATGCAACGCTTCATTACACACACGGAGGCGGCTACTACGAGCAGATGAAGGCGAACAAGAAATACTCATCGTTCGGTTTGCCAAACTATATGCTCAACGATAGTACGCCCGTAAAGAAGTCTAATTTTATTCGCTTTAAGAATCTGGACAACCACTACTACGGCGGCGTTTTCTCTGTCAACTATCGCTCCGAACCGGCAGATTTGACCATCGGTGGCGCAGGTAGCCACTACATGGGCGAGCACTGGGGACAAGTGACTGATGACCTGTACGGCACGGCAACGACATTTGAATACTATCGCAGTCATGGTACCAAAGCCGAAGGAAACATATACGCTAAGGCAAATTGGCGAATTATCAATCAGGCACAACGCCGCTTGACGTTGTACGGTGATTTGCAATACCGCTATGTTTATTACCATCTGGATGGTATTAACGACGAAGATCTGCAGCCTATTTCCGCCGTTCGTCACTACCATTTCTTCAACCCGAAAGCCGGTTTGACATACGAAGATCACGGACATCAGGTGTATTTCAATTTTGCAATCGCCAACCGCGAGCCGAACCGCAAGAACTTTACGGAAGCCGGAGAACATGATATTCCGCTGCCGGAACGTCTGTACGACTACGAATTAGGCTACACGTACACAAGCGCGCACTGGCACGTAGGCGCGAACTTATACTACATGGATTACAAAAACCAGTTAGTTCTAACCGGCAAGTACTCCGACACGGGAGCGTACCTGACACGCAATGTCGATAAGAGCCATCGAATGGGTATTGAATTAACCGGAGCATGGATGCCTACCGATTGGTTCCAGTGGACCGCCAACCTGACCGTTTCGCGCAACAAGATTCCTAATTACACAGATTGGGTAACCATGTATGATGCAGACTGGAACGAACTGCCGCAGCAGGAAATCAACTTCGGCGAAGTGACTATTGCCTTCTCTCCGTCTGTAGTATTCAACAACACTTTCACCTTTGAATATGCCGGTTTCCGCGCAGACGTGCAGACGATTGCTGTCAGCAAGCAGTATTTGGACAATACCATGTCGGAAGAAGCAATCCTAAAACCATATACAGTCACTAATTTAACCATGCACTATACGCTTCCGTTGCCTGCTAAATGGCCAACCATAAGTTTTATGGCACAAGCCAACAACCTATTCAATGCGGCGTACGAATCCAATGGTGGAAACTGGATGTGCCAGTTTGAAGACGGTAGTCGCTATTACACACCATGGTACTACGCACAAGCGGGTATTAACGTACACGGAGGATTCGTTATCCAATGGTAAAGAAAAACCTTAACAACAATAATTATTGATAGTAAATAAGCCGAAAACGCTCCAAATGGGGCGTTTTCTGTTGTTTATACTATCATTCTGCAAGACAGATGTTGCAAAATAGAAATTTTAACACGATTGTTCTGTTTAATTTTGCATGTTGAAGTAAAAATTATTACTTTTGCGCCGATTTGTCACCAAAATCATTAAAGTATTAACAATTTTAACATCGTTAAAAGGCATGAGGAAGATTTTTTCTATTTTCTTCGCTTCGCTATTGGCTGTTCAGCTATTTGCCGTTCCGGCAAAACCCGGCAAGCGAATTTTCATCAACCCTAATGGTGAACAAGTAGAGTACGAAGTACA
>JAEEHO010000180.1 GCA_016280845.1 Paludibacteraceae bacterium
AACGTATAAAGAAAAATTTCAAAATCACAACAAAACTGATTTTAGGAGCACCCACAACGCAAAAAATGGCACGCACTCTTGTGTATGTCATTTTTTTGCTGTAATTTTGCAGCCGATTACAGGTAAACAAGGTATAGCAATGGGTTTTCGAGCATCGCTCCTCAGTATATTGTTTCCACACCGATGCGCCATGTGCGGGTCCTATAATGGCGAATGGACGAAAGGCGAAGGGCAAAAGGTTATATGCAATCAATGCATAGCCAAGCTGCCGCGCACGGAACAAGCCGTTCTGCGGGAAAACATGACAGAGGATGTGCTGGCCGGAACAAACCATTTGCAACGTGCGGCGGCATTCATGTTCTATGACAAAGGACACCCGATACAACAGGTGGTTCACAAGATGAAATATGCTGACCAACCGTCGATAGGCTATCAGCTTGGCAGACAGGCGGCTATGGAGTTTCTTTGTACGGATTTCTTCGAAGGAATAGAAGTGATTGTGCCCGTTCCGCTGCATAAGAACCGTTTGCGGAGCAGAGGATACAACCAATCGGAGTACATAGCCCGCGGCATTAGCGAAGTGACCGGAATCCCTGTGGATACGACTCATGTGACGCGTGAGAAAGATACGCCGCAACAAGCGCTGCAGAGCGGAGATGACCGAAAGAACAATGTGGCCGACGCTTTCGAAGTGAACCATCCCGAGCAACTCTACCGCAGGCATATACTGGTGGTGGATGACTTGATTACAACCGGAGAGACGGCCCGGGCCTGCATGCATGCCATGCGCACTATTAGAGGAGCAAAATATAGCGTCTTTGCCTTGTGCAAAGCAAGATAATATGACTAAAAAATACGATTTTCTGATTATTGGTGGCGGAGTGGCCGGCATGAGTTTTGCGCTCAAAGTTGCCAATAGTGGCAAGTACAGCATTGCGCTGTGTTGCAAGACAACCTTGGACGAGGCGAACACCGCCAAGGCGCAAGGAGGAATTGCGTCAGTGACCAACCTATTGGTTGACGATTTCGACAAGCATATTCACGACACGATGGTTGCCGGCGATTGGCTGAGTGATCCGGCGGCCGTAGAACAAGTGGTGAAGAATGCACCGCAAGGAATCCGCGAACTAGTGGAATGGGGCGTTCATTTTGACAAACAGGAGAACGGCGAGTTTGACTTACACCGAGAGGGCGGTCACTCCGAGTTTCGTATTCTGCACCATGCCGATGACACCGGAGCGGAGATACAACGCGGACTGATGGAAGCTGTGCGCAACAATCCGCATATCGATGTGCTGGAGAACCATTTTGCCGTAGAGATCATCACGCAGCACCATCTGGGAATCCGCGTGACACGCCGCACACCGGACATAGAGTGCTACGGCGCGTATATACTGAATCCGGAAACGCAGAAGATAGACACCTATCTGAGTCGTATCACGCTGATGGCAACCGGCGGAACGGGTGCTGTATATGCTACAACGACCAATCCGGAGATAGCCACGGGCGACGGAATAGCAATGGTCTATCGCGCCAAAGGTCAGGTGAAGGATATGGAGTTCGTACAGTTCCACCCGACCAGTCTGTTCAATCCGAAAGAGACTCATCCGGCTTATCTGATCACCGAAGCTATGCGCGGCTACGGCGGTATTCTGCGTCTGCCTAACGGCGAGGAGTTTATGCAGAAGTACGATCCGCGTCTGTCCTTGGCTCCGCGCGATATAGTGGCACGCGCCATCGACAACGAGATGAAGATACATGCCATTGATCATGTGTGTCTGGATGTGACGCACAAAGATCCCGAGGAGACCAAGCACCATTTCCCGAATATATACGCCAAGTGCCTGAGCATCGGTATAGATATCACCAAGCAGTATATCCCTGTTGCTCCGTGCGCGCACTACATGTGCGGAGGTATTAAGGTGGACTTGGACGGCCAGTCATCTATCCGTCGTCTGTATGCGGTGGGCGAATGTTCGTGCACCGGTCTGCACGGAGGTAACCGCCTGGCATCCAACTCGTTGATAGAAGCCGTAGTCTATGCGGACGCGGCAGCCAAACACAGCCTCAGCGTGATAGACAACTACAGTTTCAACGAACATATACCTGCGTGGAACGACGAAGGCACGCTGACCAACGAAGAGCGCGTGCTGATTGCACAAGATGTGAAAGAGGTCGGACAAATCATGTCTACATATGTGGGAATCGTACGTTCCAACTTACGCCTGCGCCGTGCGTGGGAACGATTGGACTTGCTCTACGAAGAGACCGAAGACCTCTTCAAGCGCGTCAAGGCGACCAAAGATATATGCGAACTGCGCAATATGATCAATGTCGGCTATCTGATTACCCGTCAGGCGATTGAGCGCAAGGAGAGCCGCGGTCTGCACTACTCGATCGACTACCCGAAAAAGCAATCGGAACATCCGCAAGAAGTGTGGTAAGCGATACGACATTTATTTTTGAATTCTTTAGGAGATACATGCAGCACGATGTGCTTGATGTATCTCCTTTTTTTTGTAACTAACACGCAGAAATCTATCTTTCTGTGCAAGAAAATAACAAATTTATTTGCATATGTCAAAAAAATGCACTACCTTTGCGGCGAAAATTATGACATATCGGCACAAGAGTGTGCCCCCTATAGCGTTATAAGCCGAACTTGATTTGTTGAAACTTCGACCCTTTGACAAATTATTATCTATTCAAGCAAAAGCCTATGCGCTCGCGCCATCGGCGTGAGCTTTTGCGTAGAATTTGAATAGGTAAAGGTAGTCGAAGACCTCAACAAATCAAAGGACACGAAAAGTTCACGTTTTTATTTTGTATATGTATTAATCTAAATTATAAATCTTATGAAACACATTTTCTCAAGAGCCATCTTTGTTATGGCAACACTACTGACGACCTTAGCCACGTGGGCACAAGACATCATTATCACAACCGACGCGCAAAAGATTGAGGCGAAGATCCTCGAAGTGTCTAAATCCGAAATCCGTTACAAAGAGAAAGACAATCTCGATGGTCCGACCTTTGTGCTTGGTACTGACGAGATTAACTCAATCATTTATTCCAACGGCAAGGTAGTTTTCTATAACCAGCAATCTGCCGGAACGCCAAAACAAGAAAAACCTGTCGAGGCTGTTCTACCTGCGCAAGAGCCTGCGGCTCAACCTGTTCCTTCTGCGCCTACGGTAGATGAAAGCATGGCGGAGATATTGTTCCTCTCCGGCAACATGGTAACGGCACAAATTACGGCTCTCAAGGGCGATCACGTCGCTTATATTCAAGACGGCAAAGAGTACGTTATTCCCGCTTCGCAAGTACAGAAAGTCAAGTTCTTGCAAAACGGCCAAGTGCGAGAATACAACGGCCAGAGTACTGTGACCGTTCAGCAAAATGTAGTGAAACAAGAAAGTAACAATGTCGCTGTTGAAAAACAAGCTCCAGAAGAAGAAATTGTTTACACTTGGGCGGAATACAAAGGGGATTACTTACCCAAGTTTGCGTACAAAAAAGTGAACGTACCGGGTAAAAAATACAAAAAATGGAGATATGTTGGAGGAAACATGGTCTTGACAGAAAAAGAATTTCTCCAGATAGTAGAACAATATTGTCCGGAGGCTTATGAATATTATCGCAAGTGGAGGACATTCTTTATATTAGAGTGTGTTAGCATTTTCGTAGGATTGATTCCCGTTGTAATTTTTGCTATAGTAGCATCTAACAAGGCCTCAAAGATACTGCCAACTTACAACAATTCATGTGCAGGCAAACAAGTGGCGGTAATTGAGATTAATCCGCAAGACTATTTTAAAGATCATGTTCAACTTTCTCGAATCAATTTTGATGAGCAATCAGTAGAATAAGTTTTAATCTAGAGGCGTATAGCAAAGAATCGGCATGTGATGAGCATGTCGATTCTTTGTTGTGAGTTCCTCTACCCCATTAATCCTCTCATTCTTAAAATCTGTACGTTCTTCGATTTCTTCGATATCGAAATCGAAGTTTTGTTTCTCTGCCGAAAA
>JAEEHO010000181.1 GCA_016280845.1 Paludibacteraceae bacterium
CTTGATTTCCGCCTCAATGCGCTCGGCAAGATCGACGAGGTCGTCGGCGCGGCGCTTTAGGGCGACGCCTTTCTCGGTGAGCTCGATTCCGCGAGCGCCGCGCTCAAACAGCTTCTGGCCAAGTTCGTCCTCCAATGCGGCGAGCTGCGTCGAGAGCGCTGGCTGCGACACATGCAGACGCTCAGAGGCGCGGGTAATGTTCCCCTCTTCCGCCACGGCGAGAAAGTACCTGAGTATCCGTAAGTCCATGCCGAGTATTATACCAGATTCAGGCATAAGTGTAAATTATGTCTCGCCACTTGTCATTTGCCGATATGAATTTCCCCTCGCACAACAAACCCGAAATATGGTAAAATATATACGTCTTTTCTGGGCATAGTGTACCCTGCACAGGGAAGGAGGCGGAAATGGGTAACGAAAAGAAATTGAAAGTGTACTGCGAGACGACCTTCTGGAGTTATCTCGTAGGGCGACAGACCACGGACGAGAAAATCGCCCGCGATCAGGCGTTTACCCTCAAGTGGTGGCAAGAGATCGCGCCCAAGTGTGACATCTACATTTCCCAATACGTCGGAATTGAATCGGCTCGTGGTAATGCCGAAATGGCAGAACGGCGTCTGCAATGCATGACATCAGCGCAATCCGTCGACGGCATGATCGAAAGCGTAGAAAATCTTGCTCGGCTCTTGCACGAAGGTTATGCGGTTCCCGTAACAGAAACGACCGACGCCGCGCATATTGCAACGGCGGCGATTTACGGAATGGATGTGCTTTTAACCTGGAATTGCAAGCACATGGCGAATCTTGTCACAATGCCCAAAACTGCCGCAATAGTTGCGAAGGCGGGGTATGATTGTCCTGTAATCATTACGCCGGATGAGTTTCTGGCAAAGAAGGAGGCGTTTGGATTATGATGACATCCCAAATAGATTATACTGATCCGAAGTATGAAGATCCGCTGGAGGAGGTTTATGCCATCCGCCGCGAGATTTCCGAGCAGTATGGTCATGACATCCATCGTTTGTTCGAAGGACTCCGTGAATGGCAACGCGAGCAAGAGGCTAATGGTGTGAAGTTCAACTTTGCACCTCTTCCCATTGTTCGCCCTCAACCTGCCATGGCCTAACAATCTCAAATCGTGAAACTGACAACGATAGGGCAATGACAAGAGATGGTCATAAAGCGAGATCATGATAGTTCTTGATGTCGAAATTGAATCCGATACGGGAGCTGCAATGTGAGCGATGATACTGGATGCGTAATTCGTGGTATTGGTGTACCAATAATCTTCCTAGTTGTATTCAACCTGCTACCAAGTTCGATGGATTCAACAGGACGTGCGCTATTGTCGGGGCTCTCGGCATGGATCGGTTGCGGTATAGTCTGTCTCATTTTTGCAAACGATGGCAACAAGGATGCGAGTACAAGATCCGCTACGCCATCAATGCCTAGATCAAGTGTTAATAGAACAACACAATTGCCAAAAGTCCAGATTTCTGACAAATCTCAACAAAGTGTTTCTGTCCCAATTTCCCAAAATGCACCATATCAACCAAAAGGACAGGATGAGTTTGAAATACGCGGAGTTGAAAAATGTGGGATCATGCCGTCTTTTTTTGCCTCAGAGAAAACATTCGACCTTCGACGTGAATACAATAACCCCTATGATAAAAATGCCATAAGCGTATTTCATGGATCCTCAAAACGAATTGGTTATGTCGCAAAGGAAGTCGCAGCACGGCTTGCTCCTAAAATGGATGTTGGGTGGAAATATGAAATTGCGAATATAGTTGGTACCTATAGTTCGGGGAAATGGGGAAGTTGTTATGTTAGAGTTGTCCATTCTACTGAACCTACTATTGAAAAGATGGAATGCCCGAATTGTGGTAATACCATCGATAATCGGAACGCCTCAAGCGATCATCGCGTGAACTGTCCGACTTGTGGAGTAATGTTAGGCTATGATCATGGCCAAACCAAACTTCTGTTTAAATGCCTACGATGCGGTGCGGACATATTATCAGATACGCGATGTGATGGTGATGTTGTTTGGTGTCCTTCTTGTAGGTACGTTCATGTCTATTGTTCCGGCAAGCTCCCAGTGATAGAACATTATCCGTGGTTTGAGCGGTCTGCGGATGCCGATGCGATTCGAAGCTTTGTTATTCAACGAGGCATCTCTCGGATAGTTCACTTTACTTCATTTCCAAGCCTGATATCCATATTAAAGACAGGGCAATTGATGTCCAGATTGGAAATGGATAGGTACAGAACTACGCATCCTGACGATGCCGTGTGCCGGTATTTTCACTCGAACGATGAAGGCCGTTGGGATAAACGACTTGAGTGCATAAACATGTCAATAGAGCGTATTAACACTCGACTGTTATGGGCCATGCAACAGCGGCCTGAGAATGTCGGCCGCGATCCTTGGTGTATTCTAGAAGTTGACCCAGTATGTATTGAAAAGGCTGGAGTGCTGTTTACCGTTGCAAATGCTGCATCAAAACATGTACGCCTTCATGGAACCACTTCTGGCATCGAGGGGCTGGCGGCAATGTTTGCCGATTCTATCATTAGCGGCAGGCAGACAGAGAGCCATGAAACCGAAACATATACAGTAACTCGGTCTTACGAATTACCAAAGAATCGTCCTACTGATTCTCAAGCAGAAGTACTTGTTCCCGGGGCGTTATCAATTGAAATGCTTGACGGCATCGTGTTTAAATCCGTTTCGGATCGTAATTATGCCACGAGTAAATTGATGGGAGAGTTCCCGATCTTAAAAGAAATTCCGCTCAAGGTCTGTGCCTCTGATTTTGATGACAAACCAAAATCTAGAAATATTCGGAGGCGTTATGACTTCTAGACCTGCGTTCTTTCCACGTTTGGAAAATGTTGGCGTAGATGACACACAATCTTTTGAGTTCGTGTGGAATCCCGGATTCGCATTTTCACAGAAACAGAAGAATGTATTAGCATTACACGACTCCATCCGGGGAAAGTACCCAAATGCTCATCCATTAGAAATTTCAAGCAAGTCTTTTGATGAGTTTGGAGTTCAATTAAGTGCCTTTAACCTTTCCATCACATTCAATGGGGAGCGCTGTGTTGTTGAATCAATTTTTCAAGCGAGCAAGATGTTTGAGCATGCTGGCCCCTTCCCAGAACTATATTCGCGCGATCCCCGATTTGTCAGAGACTACGTTCGGGAGAATGCGAAAGGCAAGCTTATCGCATTCAAGGTGAACGAAGTTCTATGGAGTCTTAACCCCACAAGAGCATTTTATAATTGGTTATATCTCAATGCAATGATGCATCACCCAGAACTCATCAAAGCGTTGGACCATTATAATTGCTTTACCGACATAGAGTTTAATCCCAAGAAGTCATTGAACTGCCAAGCGTATGCTGTAGCTTTATTTATGTCGTTAAAGTGTGCGGGTGTTTTGTATGAGGCTCTTTCAAGCAAAGAGCGCTTCCTCCATTATCATCCACGTGATATAGTGATGACCGAATCGGATGCGGAGGTTAAAGACACGACAAGCTTAAAACAGCAAGTATTTGATTTTTGAGGTTAACCATGTCGATAAAATCAGCGTCTCCAATTAGACGAAAAGAGAAATGCCAAGAGGCGGTAAAAAGAAGTGCTATCCCTCAACCTATTGTTACAGCACAATCAGTTGATGTAATTGTGCCAGAGGCAGAGGTTCGAGAGGCCCAGTTACTTTACAAGCAGAATCGCATTTATGATTTTGTGAAACGAGCTGTCAACTTGTGGACTGATTGGCGCGTATTTACAAGATTAGCCTTTGTTGTTAACAGTAATGAGTGTACGGAACATGGTGATCGTAGTGCCAGTTTTGTCAATCTTACTGATGAAATTCAGAAACCATTCAGAGAAAAAAATGTTGCCATTCTAAAATCGGTTGAGCATATTATACACGACTCGCTAATTGATCATTTTACCAAGAACGATTCTGAGGCAATATTGTGCTACGCACTACTGGCCATGATGGGAATTATTGATAACACGACGGAGATGTCGGTAACGGAGTTACTAGAGCAGTCAGTTGAATTGGGTAATATAGAAGCAAACATTCATCTTGCTCGGCTTTTATCACATGCACATTCCAAAGAATTGCTTGAACACGAATGTGTGTTGCCTGTAGGGCGCAGGATAGTTGATCTGGAGAGACGAGCAGCAGAAGCTGGATTTGCACGTGTCGCGACGCAAGTTGTTTTTTCTGAGGATATTTATTTGAAGTTGAAGTACGACTCCAAGAGATATGATTATTGGGCTCAAGTTGCAGTCCGTGCTGGCGATACTATGAGTATGACAGAAGTTGGTGCCAGAATCATGCGTGAGAACAAAAACAATCATGTAGTTTTTAATTCTGGCAAGAAAATGATTGAACGAGCATATGAACTCGGCTCTCCAACCGCAGCATACAGAATGGGGAAAATTTATGCCGTTGATTTATATGGGATGAAGAATACTGAAATGGCAATGAAATATTTTGAAATAGCGAAATCATGGAAGAAGCGAGATTTAAATCTAACACTTTCTGGAACAAATTTATCTTTTCATAAAATGCGAGATTTAGACCAGAGCAGATACAGTGTTGATGATGCTATTGATGAACTTCAGCATAGTATTCCTTCAAAAACATCTGCATTAATTCCGGACGGACACAATGATGGACACGATGAGACTGAAAACGTATATTTCATACATGACTATATTCGGCGACTGTTGGGGTATGATGAATGTTGTGATTTGATAAATGCAATCTCCAAACAAGGGCCAGAGAAAGTATTACAAAGACTTGACAGCAAGTTTCTTTCCATGAAAGACAACTTTGTCGTGATGACTGATTACTGGTGTGGTGTCGAAATGCCTCTTTTTCAGTGGAGCGTAAGGGATCAAGCTTTCAGCAGTCGGTTCAGGGGCGACGATATGCCGTATTGGGGGGAGGATTGGCAGAGTGTACCCCCACCACCGCAGATGCCCAAAAGTGTTGCTCATGCAATAATGAACTTTTTGAATCAACAAGAATTGTCGAAGTAAGTCGACGTGACCGCTTGGCGGGAACGCATCTACTGGCGGGCTTTGCAGTTGGCGTACTTGCGCGGGCTCTTGCGACTTTCGCTACGCGAAAGTTCCTCGTTGCGCTCGTCGGCCAACCTGATCGCCTGCGGCGGCAGGCGCATTTCAGTTCGCGGTCTCATTTCTACACTCGGCATAGGCCACCGCTCTGCTCCCTGGATGACAGTCCGAACACCCTATGCTGTTGCTTCCACTGGCATCATGGATAGTCGTCATTTCGACTATAAAGAATACTTATGTCTAATGATATAAAATCGGTATTTGTTATTGCGCCCCGAATGTCCTATAATGTCCGTGTTTTCTTTTTCACCCCAAAAGGACAACTCAAAAGGAGAATGAGAATGATGAAAGAACTGACAATGGCGGCATTGGTCGCGGGGGCGACAGGCCTGGCGAAAGCCGATGCGTGGGACAAGATATTCCCGAAGTCCGACAAGGTCGAACACGCAAAGGCTACGTTCGTAAACCGCTTTGGCATCACGCTTGCGGCGGATGTGTACAAGCCGAAGATGGGGAATGGGGAACGGGGAACGGGGAACGGTAGGGCGGTCGCCCCGCGACCGCCGAAATTTGCGGCGATTGCGGTCTCGGGGCCGTTCGGAGCGGTGAAGGAGCAGTCGTCGGGTCTCTACGCGCAGACACTCGCCGAGTGCGGCTTCCTTACCATCGCGTTCGATCCGTCCTACACCGGCGAATCATCAGGATTGCCGCGCTACGTCGC
>JAEEHO010000182.1 GCA_016280845.1 Paludibacteraceae bacterium
GAAGGAAACGCAACATTCAACCTGACGATTACCAACCAATGCAGTAGCAACGGTCGTTTGGACGATTTTGAACTAATCGTCAAAACACCCGCAAGCGAAAATCGGACAACTTATTATACAACTATGCCCGAATGTAAATGTTATGTCACGTTAATGGCCATGTCAAACGATGAAATAAAAGGTATAATTATAATAGAATAAATTAATTTGGACATATCGAATGTTTTATCCCATGTTTTTTACAAATAACATTACAAAAATAAAAAAAGCAGTCAAAAAATTTTGTGCGTTCAGAAATTTTTCTTAACTTTGCGCACTTTTTGTCAAGAAATGTCTTTTCCGTATTGGAATCAAATCGGAGGCAAGTCGAAGACAATTGTCAAAATACAACCTGAAACCACCGAAATACAAATTCGAAATAAAACAACCATGTTTGTTTAAAAAAACAACAAATTATTAATCAAATTTTTTCTCTATTTATGAAAAAAATCTTTTCTATGTTTTTGGCCATGTCTGCAATGGCTACAATGGCATTTGCTGCACAACAGACTGTAGATTGCGGTTCTACCGTAACTATCAAGGCTACGCCTAAGGCTGGTTACCACTTCGTTAAGTGGAACGATGACAACACAAATGCTACTCGTCAAATCGAGAACATTACTGCAAATCAGACGTTCGTTGCTACTTTTGCTCCTAACACGAACACAAAGTACACCGTAAACCACTATTTGCAGAACATCACCAACGATCTGTACCCGGAAACCGCTGAGTACACTGACAACCTTACAGGTACTACAGATGAGGCAACTGAGGCTGAAGCTAAGGACCTGATCGGTTTCACTGCTCAGTCTTTCCTGCAAGGCACTATCGCAGGTGACGAAAGTACTACGATTAACATTTACTACACTCGTAACTCGTACAACTTGACATGGTCTACCAATGGAAACGCTTTGAGCGGCAACTACACCAAGGGTAGCATCAAGTATGGCGCAGAGATTATCGCTCCTGCTACTCCTACCAAAGCTGGTTATGTATTCGCTGGTTGGACTCCTGCAGTTTCGAGCACTATGCCGGCTGCTAACACCACCTATACCGCTACATGGGAGGCTTCTGCACACACTGCTTACATTGTTAAGCACTATCAAGAGAACCTGAACGACGACGAGTACACTGAGGTTCTCAGTGAGAATATGGAAGGTACTACCGGTACTAACACTGCAGCTGCAGCTCAAGAGTACGATGGCTTTACCGCTCAGTCCTTCTCACAGACAACTATCGCAGCTGACGGTTCGACAGTTATCTCTATCTACTACAACCGTAACCGCTACACCATCACCTTCAAGGACGGTCCTAAGACCATTACTAAGTATGAGAACTTGAAGTTTGGTGCTACATTCGATCTTCCTGCAAATCCGGCATCGTATGAGGATGAAGATGCAGTATACAACTTCAGCAGCTGGACTCCTGCAGTTTCGACAACTGTAAGCGGCAACGCTACTTACACTGCTCAATTCACCGCTACTCCGAAGTACACTATCTCCGCTATTGCTACACCTGATGGTGTTGGTACAGTAATTGGTGGCGGCAAGTACGTAAGCGGTTCTCAGATCACCTTGACAGCACAATGCGACGACAGCTGCTACGAGTTCAAGGGCTGGTCTGACGGTGAGACAAGTGCAAGCCGTGAGGTAACAGTAAGCGGTAACGCTACATTCACTGCAATCTTCGAGAAGAAGACTTACACTATCACCATTGAGTCTGCTAACGAGGCACAGGGTACTGTAAGTTTTGAGTAATAATCACTAATCATCATCCATCAGATGAAAAGTAACTTTTTAATAGTAATCGGTCTACTCGGTCTATGGGCAACGGCGCAAGCCGCTCCCATAGCCCAAGTGGCTGCTTGCGGAACAACAGTAACAATCACTGCCATTCCTGAGGACGGTTTCCGCTTCGACAAATGGAATGACGGAGAGACAGCTAATCCACGTAGTGTAGATGCAGCAAACGAAAGCTACATAGCTTATTTCGCCAGCAGCGAAACTACCGGATGGTCGGAAACGGGCAAAGACCGCGTTACCCTGCTGCCGAACGTTGTTACACTGGGCGGAACAATGACGCTGAAAGGCCTCAACGAGGACGAACAGACCATCATCCGCGTATACAGTTCAACCGGACATTTGATGGCCCAATACACCAGCGTAGGCGAAGCTAAGTACATGCTGGATGCAGCAGGCGTAAGCGGCTGCTACTTTGTACACGTTAGTTCGCCAAGCGTAGAGTCTATCCTGCGCTACGTAGTGTACGCAAAATAATGGTTAGGGTTATCTATAACGACGAAAGAAAAAAGAGTTGCTTTTTTGAGCAACTCTTTTTTTTAATTGTTAGAGAAGGACTATCTCCACGCGGCGGTTCTTCTGACGATTCTCTTCGGAAATATTCGGCACGATAGGATCGCGTTCTCCTCGGCCCTTGGTCTCTATACGCGAGCCATCTATGCCACGCAGTATCATAGCTTGTCGGATGGCTTCAGAGCGTCCCTCTGACAGCTTCTGGTTGCTCCAATCAGAGCCGATATCATCGGTATGACCGATAATACGTATACGTTGCTCGGGGTGTTCAGACAGCAAAGAATAGAGTTCGTTGAGCGCATCGTCTGAAGATTCCAAGATCTGCGTCTTACCCATTGCGAAATAGATATCACGAAGCACAAAGGTCTTGATGTTTCTCGGCATCATAACAACTCCGCGATAAAAATTCGGATTAGTGATAGTATCGTGGAACGGGAAATAATTGACAGACGTAGCATCGACAGTGTAATAGAGCACACGATCGTCCAACAGAACGGCTAAAACGGCATGTAGCGAGTCTGAAGTGGTCTGCATCACCTTGCGATGATTCGGGTCACGCACAATAACGTTAGCCACAACGGGGCGTGAAGTGAGCGAATCAGTAACAGTGAAAGTGAGTCGCGTTTCGGGATAGAGCGCTATTTTGACCGTATCCTCGTCTTCACGATGGACAAAGCGAACGGAATCTCCTTTGAAATAGCCTGTTTTGGCGGCATAGACCCAGTATGTACCCGCTTTGAGCGTCTTGGATACACGCGCACGCTTGGTGTCTGTGGCTTTGTTGAGCAAAGGCATTTTCCCGGGGCGTGCATTCACGTCTTGCACAGTGATGTGTGTTGCAGGCAGCAGTTCACCGGAACGCATGTCATAGGAATAGACATACAGCATCAATTTTCCTTCTTTGATACGCTTGCGTTTGGCCGCCATACGTTTTTTCTCTGCCTCTTTCTCCGCCGCAGCCTTTTGTGCAGCACGTTTCTTTTCGGCTTTGCGTTTGGCCGCATCGCGCTTGCGCTGCGCAGCCGTTTGCTCTTTCTGTACAACCTGCGGACGCGGAACCGCGATTAGCGGCTCAGCTACGACACTAAGGAGTAGAAATGATACTATGAGGAATCGCAGATGCATATGGTATTAAAAGTCAACAGGAAGACAGTCGCGGGACTATCTTCCTGTTGTGGTCCCACTTGGGCTTGAACCAAGGACCCCCTGATTATGAGTCAGGTGCTACTAACCAACTGAGCTATAGGACCGTGCGTAAGTTTTATTTTACGCGCACCCTTGCGGGCGGGTTATTATCTATTGTTTCTTGCTTCGTAATATTTGCGGAGACACTCGTCTTTGGATGTTCTGAGTTCCTCTGCAGTCAGTTCAGGGATTCTCAGGTCCATACCCGGCTCAAGAGCGTTCGGGTTAGGCAGTTGCTCCATATTAGCGATGTATATGTATATCCAGCAGTGTGTATTGTTATAATACTGACGTGCCAGTTTGGACAATGTCGTTGATGCTTCCACTTCAACAAAGATGCTGTTGCGGTTGATGTACGGGTTCACTTTCTCCGGACGTCCTGTCTCAGACAACGGAATGGTGTTAGGATTATCCCACTCGGTGTTCTTTGACTTCGATTCAGCTATTACCGATGTTTCCGAAACAGTCGGAGTATATCTACTACCGGTTTCTTCAGACGTACGGTGTTCCTTTCTGTCGTCCAAGTCTCTACCCATTCGGTCGAATGTAGCCTTGTCGACGAGTCGAATAGAAGCACGTCTATTCGGGCTATAAGAGGCAGTACTACGTTTTCCAACCAATTTACCCAAGCCAGTTGAGTAGATGCGGTTTGCCGGTATGCCGTACTCCATCAAGAGTTCATCTGTAACTCTGTCGGCACGGCTGTCACCCAGTGTATAGTTGAGACTGTTCGAGCCCGTGTTGTCGCAATAGCCGACTACGACTGCGTACAGGTCTTTGTCATCCTCCATGCGGTCAGCTACCTGTTGTATAGTAGCGAGCGCGTTATCAACGAGGTCAGCTCTACCATTATCGAAGTAAACATAATAGTACTGGCCTGCTTCGCGGAGTCGCTCCAATGCCGTCATCTCGGATGACGAGTTATTATCGGTAGCCGAGTTGTTAATTACCTCACGAACGATAATGCTATCGTGACGGATAATAACGGTATCGCGTCCTCCACCCTTCTTTTTCTTATCGTCCTTATCTTCCAGTCCGAATTTCTGTTTCTCGTACGTCAGTTGGCTGATGTTGCGCATGTGAGTGCGTGAGACAGCAACCAATTTGAATCGCATATTGAGCGTTACATCAACTATACCATCGTTGTTCTTTGACGGAATAGCGACCATGCCCTCGTATCCACGACCGTCAATATAGTCGTTCACAAAATAACTATACGTTCCTCGTACGCCTAAAGCGATTGTTCGGCAGAGGTTGAACTCCATATTCAAGCCCGCTTGCACATACATCTCGCTATGATACTTGTCGTCCGGCCCAGAAGCAGGCAACAAACTGGAATGATAGCGTGCTTCGTCCGGATAGTACAACAATCGTTTGTACCATGAGTATCCACCTCCGACAATACCTTCCGCACTAAATATTCTACGTTTGGCAGCCGGGAAGAACAGGTTTACAAAGTCCATTGAGACGTACGCACCTGCCTTGTGGAGATATCCATCGAGCAAAAGATCTGCGTTGTTTCCTTTACTCGGATCTCCGGTAACGTGGTAGCGATCAAACATATAGGTCACGCCCAAGTTCCATACCGGATTGAATGAGTACTCTATATCTCCACCTCCGCCAGGAAATCCCATTGCACTCTTCATCTCGCTATTGAAGTCTCCATCGAACATATTTATGCCGAAATGAGGCGTTAGCGACCAGTGCGAGTACTTAGACGCTACTTGCTTATTTTCTGAGAGTTTATATGGGTGAGCTCCCTTCACTCTACCTTGCTGAGCCATAGAGCAAACAGCACAGGAGAGCATCAAACAGAGAGTCAAATATCCTTTTGTGATCTTCATAGTGGAAGAGGTAGATTGTAGTTACAAATTCAAAAATGTGCGCAAAGGTACAACATTTTTTTGATATAACCAAATTTTTTAAGAAAAAAATAACAATTTTTAATAAACTATTGCACATATGTGGATTTTTTTGTAACTTTGCAGCGAAAAATCGCGTCAAATATGTTAAATACAAGGGGTAGCGCGATTAGAGGGTAGAAGCGAATGGTATTGGAGGAACGGAAGACCCTCGTATTCGTCTCGATATCGTCCCGTTATCGTCTCGAAACCAACTCGAACATTGTCTAGGATTTCTTCGACATCATCTCGAGATAGGCCCGAGAAAGTCTCGATCACTCCTCGGAGAAATTGCAGTCAAAAAAAAGGTCAAACAGAATATAGACGAAAGACAACTGGCTAACAAACAACGGGCTAACAAACAACGAGCTAACAGGATATAGACAAAAACAACAGCGAGCTAAACATAATATGGATAGCGAACTAAACATAATATGGACAGCAAGTTAAACACAATATACGGAATATAAATAAAAGACAACGATATGGACATTTTAGAGAACATGATCGCGCGTGCGAAAGCAAATCCGCAGCGCATAGTATTGCCGGAAGGCGATGAACC
>JAEEHO010000183.1 GCA_016280845.1 Paludibacteraceae bacterium
CACGTAGAGATGATGGGCTTCCTCGGTATCGGTAACAACCCGATGGTAGGATGCACCGTTGCTTGCGCAGTAAACGTAGCTTTGGCGCTGAATAAGTAATCAATATTTAAATCAAAATTTGTTTGTATTATGAAAAAATTATTATTTGTAGCTCTGCTTGCTATTGCAAGTATCACTGCTTACGCACAACCACGTGCTATCGGTGCTAACCTTGGTGGAAACGTAGGTTTCTCCTATCAGCATGGTTTCGGCGAGTCTAACATGTTGGATATCGACGTTCATTCAAGCCTTTTGAGTGGTGTGTTCGGTTACTGGGGTGTTGGTGCGCACGTTACCTACGATTGGATCGATCCGTTCGGTGCAACCTTCCCTTGGGACAAGAAGGGAGAATGGCACTGGTATATGGGTGTCGGTGGTGCCGGCGGTCTGTATAGTTTCGCTCCAACCTACTGGTATGCAGGTGTAGCCGGTCATATCGGTTTCGAGTATGACTTCTGGTTCCCGCTCCAACTCTCGTTGGATTGGCGTCCGTCAATTGGCGTAAACAACTATTATGCTAATTGGTTCAACGTTGGCGGTCTCTACGAGGGTATCACACTTGGTGTTCGCTACAAATTCTAATTTGATAGTAGACTGAAATCGCATGTGCCTTTTGGGGCACGTGCGGTTTCTTTGTTTTTTATTTTATGAAACGCACTACATTCTTTCTTTTCGTTCTTCTGTCTGTACTGCCTGTTCGTGCAGAAGGAACGCCATTTGGACATGGTGTGTTTCGCTATGCACAGTTCGGACATAGTCTCTATGCAGACATGCACCCTAATTTTGTGCGCATGGATATACCATATGCTACCAATCATCCGACATATGATTGGGGCGACAACGGCGGTGCTTACCGCTGGCAGACGCAAGGCCTGTTCGGTGTCAGTCTGCCGTTATGGACAGGCAATCTGGTGGATTCCACCTACGCGCTCAATGTGACGCTGAACCTGAGTGCTAACCTGTGGATGGACTTTTTTGAATGGCGTACATCGCCGATAGTGGATACCGATTATCGTATCGGTCTTCCTTCTGTGACGTTTCTCCATCGCCTCAACCGAGGCTTTGCGAAGAACTACTCCGTCAGCTGGAGTCCCTTTAAACATGAATCTACCCACCTCGGTGACGAACTGGAGGTGAAACATATAGAACGCGGATATGTACAGAAACGCGTTAATGTATCCTATAACTATACCGAATTTGCATTCACGCTTAACGAAGCGGAGGATCGCTTTGCAGAGAACCATTGTTTCCGTGTGGGACTGATGGTGCTTTGGCATGGCGGATGGTTCAATATCGATCAGTGGGATGGCGACGAGTCGCTGGCTGACCCGCGCGGTACACGACTTGTGCCGTACGTGCAACGCAATCCATGGGAACTATATTTGCAATATCAATATCAGTCTCCGACAAGCAAGCATGGTTTTCAAGGTATAGTGTCTGCGGAAGTCCGCAATCGTGAGTGTTATGGATTCGATCTGACCGTACTGGAAACGGACAATCCGAAACGTCGTCAGGACGAACGACGTGTATTTACCTACAATATATTCGTAGGTGCGCGCTACAATACGCCTAAATATGACGGGCCATTCTCGCGTGTGGCTCTGGGTATTCGTGCATATCACGGCAATTGTCCATACGGCGAGTTTAGATCTATCGGCAACTACAGCCAGATAGGTGCTTGTATGCTATTTGAATAAATTAGATAACACATTTATAAATAATTACGAAAATGAAGAAAGTATTGTTTGTTGCCGTTCTTGCAATGGCAAGTGTAATGGCTTATGCGCAGCCACGCGCTATTGGTGGTCGTTTGGGAGCATTTGACGGATTCAGCTATCAGCATGGACTGGGAAGTGATAAAATGTTGGAATTGGAAGTCGGTTTTTCCGTGGCAGGCCGTACCGATGCGTGGCGATACATATCGGGTTATCGCACGTATGGTCATGCTTGGGGTTCTACTCTTCAGGCCGCTATCACTCATGACTGGATTGACCCGTTTGGAGCTACATTCAATTGGAGCCACAAGGGAGAGTGGCACTGGTATATGGGTGTAGGTGGCGCAGCAGGTTACGGCTGGTATGCCAATTACTATAATCAGGTGGAAGGAAATACCCCTTGCTGGCACTGGGGTTTCATAGGTGCGGCCGGCAGAATAGGTGTAGAGTATGATTTTTGGTTCCCTCTGCAACTGTCTATTGACTACCGTCCGACTATTGGTGCCGGATTCTTAGGTGATCCATATAACGGAGCCAGTGCCGGTGTTTATTGGGAAATGACCAGTTTGGCACTGGGCGTTCGCTATAAATTCTAACTCAATCATTATACAAAAACCGCATGTGCCTGAAGTAGAGGTACGTGCGGTATTTGTTTCTTAACTGCAAAAGTATATTATAGATAAACTTTTTTCTAAAAAAATTGCTCATATGGAATTTTTTTTGTACTTTTGCGCGCTAATTTGTGAGTAACGAAAAAATAAAGATGAGTAGTGGTCTGTTGAAAGGTAAAAGGGGAATCGTTTTCGGAGCGCTCGA
>JAEEHO010000016.1 GCA_016280845.1 Paludibacteraceae bacterium
CCGTGGTAACTTTGGTGGACGTGCCAATGTTTGGACCGTAGCAAAGAACACATGGGAGAAAGGTTTGCAGTATGCTTACCGCGATCGTAAGAACAAAAAACGTACATTCCGCGCTCTGTGGATCCAGCGTATCAACGCTGCTGCTCGCCTCGAAGGCTTGAGCTACAGCCAGTTGATGGGTCTGCTCAAGAAAGCCGGCATCGTTATCAACCGCAAAGTCCTTGCTGACCTCGCTATGAACCAGCCTGCTGCGTTCAAAGCTATCGCTGACAAGGCTAAGAAGGCTGCTAAATAATTAGCCGTTTTGTTCTACACAAAGTCCCGCACTTCCCGTGTGGGACTTTTTTTGCGACCAAAAACTTCAATAAATTTGCATATATGCAAAAAAAATCGTACCTTTGCAGCCGTTTTGCAAACGGCTCAACAATGAGTTGGATTGGGCAGGACGAAAATAGTAAAATAGTAAATAATTAATCGTAAATAAAGAATGTCTCTACAATGTGGAATAGTGGGTCTGCCGAATGTAGGCAAATCGACCCTCTTCAACTGCTTAAGCAATGCAAAGGCGCAGAGCGCCAACTTCCCTTTCTGTACTATCGAGCCGAACGTAGGCGTTATTACTGTTCCCGATGAACGACTCATCAAATTGGGCGAACTGTGCAAACCCGAACGCGGTGTCATACCTACCACCGTCGAGATAGTGGATATAGCCGGACTGGTCAAAGGTGCCAGCAAGGGCGAAGGACTGGGAAACAAGTTCCTCGCTAACATCCGCGAGACCGACGCCATCATCCATGTGCTCCGTTGCTTCGACGACGAGAACGTAGTACACGTGGACGGTTCGGTCAATCCGGTGCGCGACAAGGAGATCATCGACGCCGAGTTGCAGTTGAAAGACCTGGAGACCGTTGAGGCACGTATCCAGAAGTGCGAGAAAGCAGCCAAAGCCGGAGGCGACAAGAACGCCAAACTGCAACTCGATATTCTCGTTAAGTACCGCGAGGCGCTGTCGCAAGGCAAGAACGCACGTACCGTCGAACTGGAGAACAAAGACCAGGAGGCTGCAGCCAAGGATTTCTTCCTGCTGACCAACAAGCCGGTGATGTACGTCTGCAACGTGGATGAGGCTTCCGCTGTCAGCGGTAACCAATATGTAGAGCAGGTCAAAGAGGCTGTCAAGGACGAAGATGCGCAAGTGCTCGTTCTGGCTGCTAAGATAGAGAGCGAGATTGCCGAACTGGAGACCTACGAAGAGCGTCAGATGTTCCTCGAGGAGATCGGCCTGAAGGAGTCGGGCGTCAACCGTCTGATCAAGGCTGCTTATGCGCTGCTCAACCTCCGCACTTTCCTCACCGCAGGTAGCGACGAAGTGCGTGCTTGGACCTTCCGCGCCGGATACAAGGCTCCGCAATGCGCAGGCGTTATCCACACAGACTTTGAGCGCGGATTCATCCGTGCCGAAGTCATCAAATACGACGATTTCGTAACTCTCGGAGGCGAAGCACAATGCCGCGCGGCCGGCAAACTGGCAACAGAAGGCAAAGATTATCTCGTACAAGACGGCGACATCATGCACTTCCTCTTCAACGTATAAAGAACATGGATTCATTGATAGAAAGTTTATTGTCATACGGATGGTGGGTGGCAGCGTTGTTCATCATCATCGGTTTTGTGGCCTTGGTCAAGGGCGCAGACTTTCTGGTGGACGGCGCTTCGGCTATCGCCAAGCGTTCGGGCATCAGCGATCTGGTCATCGGACTGACGGTGGTCGCTTTCGGTACGTCGATGCCTGAGTTCGTGGTTAACATGGTCTCGGTGGCAGAGGGCACAACCGACCTGGCGATTACCAACATACTGGGTTCCAACATCATCAACACGTTCGTCATCCTGGGTCTGACGGCATTGGTCTATCCTATTGCATCGCAGAAGCGTAGCCGCGATTTCGACATCCCACTGTCCATCATCGCCGGTGTGCTGGTGTTCGCCGCTGTAGTTATCCGTTCGCCGTGGGGCGAGGACGGACGCAGCATAGGCCGTATCGGCGGAGTCATCCTGCTGCTGATGTTTGCCTATTTCCTCTATAATACCTTACGTCATGCCAAGGACCATCCAGAAGACACCGAGGCAGAACAAATCAAACTCATCCCCACCCGACGCGCTATTGCGCTTATCCTTGGCGGATTTGTCGGACTGGTCGTAGGCGGCGAACTGATTGTCAAGAGCGCAGTGGATATTGCCACACGTTGCGGCGTTTCTGAGGCCATTATCGGACTGACCGTAGTGGCTCTGGGCACCTCGCTGCCCGAACTGGCCACGTCCGTCATCGCAGCCACCAAGAAGAACTGCGACATAGCTCTGGGCAACGTCATCGGCAGCAATATCTTCAATGTCTTCTTCGTTCTCGGTTGTAGCGCCGTAGTCAGTCCGCTGCCGGCTTATTCGGGTATCGAATTGGACTCATGGATAGCCGCATTGGGCAGCATGCTCGTTTGGCTCTTCGTCAAGACCAACCGCGAGCGTGAGATCAAGCGTTGGGGCGGCGCTATCCTACTACTCATCTACATCGGTTATCTCACATACCGACTGATGAACGTATAATCATCTTAGTAAAAGAAAAAACTCTATATGGCAGAATTAGACGAGCAACTGACAACACAAACGCCTGCCGTGGATTACGGCGACGATAACATCATCCATCTCGACGACATGGAGCATATCCGCCGTCGTCCCGGTATGTACATCGGCAAACTGGGTGACGGTTCGCACAGCGACGACGGTATATACGTGCTCATCAAGGAGAGTATTGACAACTCCATCGATGAGTTCCGCATGGGCGAAGGCAAAGTGATCGAGGTAGATGTGCACGACGGGCGCGTGCGCGTACGAGACTACGGACGTGGTATTCCGTTGGGCAAATTGGTGGAAGTAGTCAGCATGTTGAATACCGGTGGTAAGTACGACAGCAAGGCCTTCAAGAAATCCGTTGGTCTGAATGGTGTCGGTACCAAGGCCGTTAACGCGTTGTCCAGTTATTTCTGCGTGCAGTCGTTCCGCGACGGCAAGACCCGCCGTGCCGAGTTCGCCAAAGGAAAACTGACCAGCGATACAGGCGTGCAGGACTATAAGGGACCCGAGAAACGCGGTACCATCATCGAGTTCGTTCCCGATGACTGCAAGAGTCTGTTCGAGAACTACAAATTCCGCGACGACTATATCGAAGAGTTGCTGCGCAACTACGCTTATCTGAACACCGGCCTTACGCTCGTCTACAACGGCCAGAAATATACCAGCAAGAACGGTCTGCTCGACCTGCTGCAAGAGAACATGACGGTAGAGCCACTCTACCCTATCATACATATTGTGGGCGAGGATATCGAGATCGCGCTCACCCATACCGATCAGAACGGCGACGAATACTACTCGTTCGTCAATGGTCAGCATACCATCCAGGGCGGTACACACCAGGCTGCTTACCGCGAGGCTATCGGCCGCACCATCAAGGAGTTCTTCAACAAGAACCAAGATCTCGCCGACATCCGCAACGGCGTTGTAGGCGCTATCGCTATCAATGTGGAGGAGCCGGTCTTCGAGAGCCAGACCAAGGTCAAACTCGGTTCTAAAGACATGAGCCCTACGGGCGGCATTAGCGTCAATAAGTTCGTCAACGACTTTGTCGGTCTGCAACTCGACAACTATCTGCACAAGAACCCGCAGACCGTGGAGATCATGCTGCAGAAGATTCAGGAGTCGGAGAAAGAGCGCAAAGCTATTGCCGGCGTGACCAAAGCAGCCAAAGAACGTGCGAAAAAGAACCTGGTCAACAACCCCAAATTGCGTGACTGCCAGATTCACCTCAACGATCCCAAGCCTGTCAAGTCCGCCAAAGACTCTGACGACGATCTGCGTCTGGAGAGCTGCATCTTCATCACCGAGGGTCTCTCTGCGTCGGGTTCTATCACCAAGAGCCGCGATGTACGCACACAAGCCGTTTTCTCGCTGCGCGGTAAACCGCTCAACTGCTACGGATTGACCAAACAAGTGGTGTATGAGAACGAAGAGTTCAACTGCCTGCAATCGGCACTGAATATAGAGGACGGACTCGATGAACTGCGTTACAACAAAGTGATCATCGCCACCGATGCCGATGTCGACGGTATGCACATCCGTCTGCTGATGCTCACTTTCTTCCTCCAGTTCTTCCCCGATTTGGTCAAGAAAGGACACGTCTATATCCTGCAAACGCCGCTCTTCCGCGTCAAGGACAAGACCCAGATACGCTATTGCTACAGCGAGGAAGAACGACTCGCGGCTATCGAGGCTATCAAGAACCCCGAGATAACACGATTCAAAGGTCTCGGAGAGATCTCGCCGGACGAGTTCAAGGGCTTTATCGGCAAGGGTATCCGTCTCGACCAAGTAGGTCTGCGCAAGGACGATGCAGTCAACGAACTGCTGGCATACTATATGGGCAAGAACACCACCGAACGCCAAAACTTCATCATCGACAATCTTCGTATCGAGGAAGATGCCGTTGAAGACCAAACGGAGGAATAAACTATGACAAATCTCCTTCCTTTAGTTCTCTTTCTTTTGCTGGCCATCATCGTACTTGTGGCGACCGAACTGCATGAGCGCAGAAAGAAGGCGTCCGACACTCAGCAGAACGCTACAGTTAACGGCGGTGAGCAGTCCAACGATGCTACACCGGACGATTCGGCAACGCAGTCGGCCGATGACGGCGAGTGCTGCGGTCAGCACCTGGTTTGCGAACGCGAAACGCTGCTCCAGACCAACGCAAAGATCGAGTACTACGATGACGAAGAACTGGATGCCCTGGCGGGCATTGACCCGAACGACTATACAACCGAGCAACACGATGCTATCCTGCATGTCTTCAATACGCTACTCGAACGCGACGTGCCCGGATGGTGCCGCAGCCTGCAACTCAGGCATATTGAGTTGCCGTTGGATATAAGAGAAGAGGCACTTCTGATTGTCCGTGAGCGCCGAAATCACTAACGGCGTTCATTTTTTTGCACGTTTATTTGGTCAATTCAAAAAAAAGCAGTACCTTTGTCGCCGCTTTGGAGATTGTCTACTATCTCAGAAGTTTTAGAAAGCGTAGCCGCGATGGTGGAATAGGTAGACACGAGGGACTTAAAATCCCTTGGCCAGTGATGGCTGTGCGGGTTCGATTCCCGCTCGCGGTACTAAGCACAAGAGAGAATGCCTGCAAGTTTTTACTTGTGAGGCATTCTTTTTTGTGCATCTGCAAGATACTGCTCCACCCTATATACTCAGAGAAATGCGATTACAAAAAAACGTCACCTTTCGATGACGTTTATTTGTGTGTGTTGAGGACCCGTCTACAGGACACGGGAGAGTTGGTCGTAGTATTTGGGAGATACCGGAACAGGTTTGACACCGGAAGTGTCGAGTTCGGCCAGGATGATGCCTTCTTTGTCACGACGCAGCACCTTGACGTGGCGCGGATTGACGAAATAAGAACGCTGGCAACGGATGATACCATGCTTCTCCATCAGTTCCTCTACACCGCGCATGGACTGACGCAGCGAATACTCTTTAAGCACCTCGCCCTCCAGATAATGGATATTGACATAGTTCTCCTGCGCCTCTATATAGAGCAACACATCGTGCGCGATTACCAGTTTGAGGCGACCCGTATTGTCCGCAAAACGCACCAAATCTTCTTCTGCAGTCTCTGTCTCGCCCGGATAGACCGCGCAGACGATGGCATTGATGATAACATACGGATAGGCAATGGTGGCGATAGCGAGCATCATGCACATACCCAGTGCAGGGAAATAGCCGTAGTCGCCGTACATGAGTGCCATATAGAGGGCGGCAAAGCACGCAAAGACAACCAGTTCAGCCAGTGTCCACAATGTGTATGGCAGCCACGACATATGTATATAGCGTCGGCACGCAGTCATAGGTATACGCGAAGCACACAACACTCCCAGCAGGATACACATGAGCATCAGCACATTGAGCACCAACCTATCGGAACCCAATCCCATACTGAGAAAATCATACATCCACTCGCTCTGATAGAGCAGCACAAAGCACAAGAAAAAGACCGGAATAACCAGAATATGCAGCAGCATAGTCGGCACCGAAAGGATGTGACGAAATGTGAAAGAGGTTGATTTAGTCATCATATTTGCGTTTTAGTCATCAAAAATCGTTATTTTGTCACAAAAAGTGTGTTATAATCACAATTAGTTGCGGGCGTCGCCAAAAGGCAGTAATTTTGCACCGGATTTGAGAAAGAACGTTTCGCTCAAAGCAGAAAAACTATTATTGTATAACCGATTAAATAATATATAAGGATTATGAAAACTGTTAAACGTATCGGTATGGATGTGCTGGTGGCACTATACTGTCTGCAACTACCGTTGATGATTGCGTATCTGGCTATGAACCTGTAAACAATTATCAATTAACAATTATAAATTATAAATTGTAAACTATCAACTAATTATATAACATTATGGACAAGACAACTATTATTTATGCAGAGAGCGGATTACATTACGATTGGCAAGCTATAGCCGCTCGACCAAACGGAGAACATGTCGCTCAGATGGATCCTGTAGCCTACAAGGCACTATATACTAATAAAATCGCGCAGGCGCGTGCATGTGGACAAGAACCCGTTATGGTGAGTCTACCTATCATAGATGCCGACCGCTACTTCATGCACATCACACGCGGTATGACAATGCAGGAACGCAAGAACATACTATGTTGGTTGGGCGGTAGTACGGACCGTCTGCGCAAGATACACGATCTGTACAACCTAGCGCTATTCCGACTGGCAGCCCAGCAATGCGTTCATATAGTGGACATCACCAGTCCCATGTTGGCTTGCGTACACGGCGAGAGTCTGTTGGATGCCGACGGCATCACACTGAGCCAAGTCGGTAGCGCACTGGTCAATGCCGAAATCAATAAAGTTCGCGAACAGGCGACAGCGTAAGCCGCCGCCTGTCACTACACCTAAACCTTATCTACGCATATTTGCTTTTGCCTGTTCACGGGCCAATTTCTGCTGCTCGCGTTGCATTTGCTCCAAGCGAGCCATGAAGCCGGATTTTGCTTTTCCGGCTTTTTTCTTTTTGTTACGCTCCATCTCCTCGAGCATCTTCTTGTCGTTGAGTGTCCAACGGAAGATCATGGTCTGGAAGATGGTGATGAAGAGCGAAACGAGGTAGTAGTAGCTCAGACCGGCAGCATAGTCATTGAAGATAAAGAGGAACATGAGAGGCATAGCGTACATCATGTACTTCATGAACTTCATATTCGGGTCGGTTGCCTGTGACTGCATCGTGATGTATGTATATGCGATGTTGCAGATAGTCATCAGGAGGCAGAAGAGCGACAAGTGGTCGCCAATCAGCGGCAGATTGAAACTCCAATGGAATACTGCGTCATAGGTAGAAAGGTCCGGTGCCCAAAGCAACGACTTGCCACGCAACTCGATAGCGGTAGGCAGGAACCAGAACATAGCCATCAGGACAGGGAACTGAAAGAGCATAGGCAGACAGCCAGACATCGGGTTAACGCCCGCCTGGCTGTATAGTTGCATAGTAGCCTGTTGACGTTCCTGCATCTTCTCGGCCGGATACTTCTCGTTGATAGCGTCAATCTGCGGCTTGAGTGCACGCATCTTGGCGCTGGACTTGTACGATACGAAGACGAACGGCAGGATGATGAGTTTGATAACCAGCGTCATCAGCAGAATGACGATACCAATATGCAATCCCCATCCGGTGAAGAGGTCAAACATCGGGATAACTAGTCCAACGTTGATCCAGCTGACAATCTTCCATCCCAGCGGCACCAGTTTGTTCAGATATAGGCGGTTCTCCTTCTCCACTCCCTCGTCGTACGCCTTGAGCGTATGGTAGTGGTTCGGGCCGAGATAGAAGCGCATACCCACCGGAGTCTTGCCCGTCACGTCAAACGGAACCGATGTCTGGGTGGTATATTGCTTGATGTAGCCCGAGTGCTTCGGCTGGAGAGTGGAGGTGAACTGCGAACCGTTGAAGGCATCATCGGCAATCATGACGGTGGAGAAGAACTGGTCCTTGTAGCCAATCCAGCGCACGCGCGCAGACTCTTTCTCCGAGTCGTCCTTGCTCTCGCTCAGTTTTTCTATGTCGCCCCCCGCGAGCATATACTGCAGTTGGGCGTAGCGTTCCTCGAACTTACGTCCCTGCTCCTGCTGCGGGATGAGTTGTTGCCAGTGGATCTCCATCGTGTTGACATTCTGCGCCAGCTCGGTCTGCATGTTGTGCGGCTGGATGGACAGATGAACCATGTAGCTATCCGACAGGTCATAGACGAAGTCGATGTATGCATCCTCGTTGTTGGTCTGCAAACGCATGATTGCGCGAGTGGAAACCGGAGTCTCAACAGGCGTGAAGTAGAGATTGTCGGTCTGCAGAATACGGTTGTTGGCCGTGATGAGTGTGAAGGCTAGTTGTGATTCTTCGCCACGGAAGAGGCAGAGCGGATTGATGCTATCGCCCGCAGCATGATAATCGAGCAGTTCGGCGCGACGGATAGTACCTCCGTGCGAGGAGATGGTCAGACGCACGTGCTCGTTGGCGAGAGTGACAAGTTGTTCGTCGCCCAATGCTGCGTTGGCAAAAGTGCCGTATGCGGCTTGCATACGAGCCTGGGTCTCTTCGACAGAGACGGCAGTCGGCTCCGGGTTAGCGGCCATCAGCAGTTGGAGTGAATCAGTAAGACGCTGGGCCTCAGCCTCAGCCAAACGCACAGCACTAATAGAGTCCTGAATGCGCTGACGCTCAGCCAACTCTTCCTTGGAAGGACGGTTGAAAAGCGAGAAACCCACAATAATTGCGGCTATCAGAAGAAAGCCGATCCAAGTGTTTTTATCCATTCTTCAAATACTATATATTAATTTTTTTAATTGTTTTCGTTTTTGTGTGACCGCTATGCTGTTTTGTCTATTGTCTTTTAGCGACAAGGCTGCGGTCTATCTTTTGTTCATCTCGCCGAACATGATACCTACGTAGAGGCGCGGTCCGGACGGTGACATATAGTTTTTCCAATCTTCGGTTCCCTCGGTCAGCACTGTCTTCATGTTGCCGAACGGAAGCAGATAATCGACGCGAATCATCAGCGCCATATGGTTGGTCAGTCCGATCTCCATACCGACATAGGGGTCGAGCATGAAGAACGGTGTTCGGGTGTAGGAGGCATTGTATTTGGTGTCATCCTCGTCGGCATACTCTTTGCCGTTGCTACGGTCGGGCACAAAGAGTCGCTTCATCGTACCTCCGCCGATGGTGCCGCCTATGAGCGGACGCACTTTGCCCCAATTGGCATATAGATCTATACAGGCGCCTCCCCATCCGGTTCGCACGTTGGAGCCGGTCTTCATCAAGGGCATGGTACTGACAAAGCCCTCGGCACCTATATGGATATGGTTGATCAGGTGAAAACGCAGCGTGCCGCCCAGTCCGTAGCAGAATCCGTCTCGCGGCAATCCCTTGACATAATCGAGGTTGCCGAGTCCGGTGTTGCTGAAGATGCGGTCAGGCGAGTCGGCGAATAGGTATCCGCCGTGCACCATCATGCCTCCGGAGAAGCCGGTGTAAACGCCGTTGCTGCGTTTGCTTCGTTTGGGTCCGGATACAGCCTCGTCCTGCTCCTGTGCGCATAGGCACAAGGGCAGGAGTACTGCTATCAGGATGTAGAACAGTCGCCGATGCATCAGATGATATCAAAAGCGACGTCCATCATGTTGGTAAACGAGTTCTGACGCTGTTCGGCCGTAGTGGCTTCGCCGGTCAGAATATGATCGCTGACGGTGCAGATGACCAGCGCCTTCTTGCCGGCGCGTGCAGCGTTCATGTAGAGCGACGGTGCTTCCATCTCATCAGCCAGGACACCCATCTTGGTCCAGTTCTTCTTACGCTCGTCTTCGCAATAGAAGATATCGGCAGAGAAGACATTACCTACGTGGTACTTGTAGCCGCGTTTCTCGGCAGCCTCTACAGCCTTGCGGCACAGATCGAAGTCTGCAATCGGACAGTAACGGCCCGGCAGATTGTACTGCTGATCCCAATTGCTGTCGGTGCAGCTACCCTGCGCGATAACCAGATCACCCAGATGAACGTAGGTCTGGCGTGCGCCGCACGAACCCACACGGATGATGGTATCCACGTCATAGAAATTGAAGAGTTCGTAGGTATAGATACCAATAGACGGAATACCCATACCGTGACCCATCACTGTGACCGGTTTACCTTTGTACGTGCCGGTAAAAGCCAGCATACCGCGTACGTTATTCACTTGGACAGGGTTCTCCAGAAAACGCTCAGCCATCAGTTTGGCGCGCAGCGGGTCACCTGCCATAATCATTGTTTTTGCGATTTCTCCGTACTGCGCACCGATGTGCGGAGTCGGACATTGTTCTTTTGCCATAATTTAGTCTTGTGTTTTTATTAAAAGGTTACTATAATGATTTTCCTTTGTACATTGTACATGTAGTCCTTTGTACATCTCTTTATCCATTCATTTTGTACCATTCGATAGCTTTCTCGAGGTCTTCGGGAGTATCAATACCGATGGTGCGGGTGTTGGTGACGCCTACGCGGATACGCAGTCCGTTCTCCAGCCAGCGCAGTTGTTCCAGGCTCTCAGCTTGCTCCAGCGGAGTCGGAGCCATCTGCGTGATACGCTGCAGCACGTCAGCGCGATAGGCGTACATGCCTATGTGGCGGTAGTACTGACCCCGGCTGAGCCATTCCTCACGCGGCACATTGCGCATATACGGTATGACGCTGCGCGAGAAAAGCAACGCTTCGCCTGTCTCTTTCGACCATGCCACTTTCGGTGTGTTGGGGTTCTCCAGATCGGCCAGCGTGTCTTCTTTGGTGAACGGGCAGACGAGTGTGGCTATGTCCGTCGGACAATGTTCGCCCTCGTAGTCCTCGGGAAAACACTCCATGAGAGCACGTATCTGTTCGGGTTGAACGAAGGGTTCGTCGCCCTGTATGTTGACGATAACCGTATCGGTATCATTCTGTTCGCGCCATGTGGGCGTGGTGATGGCCATATAGGCCTCGAGGCAACGTTCGGTGCCGCAACGGTGGTCAGGACGCGTCATGACTACCTTGCCGCCAAAAGCCTCGACGGCATCGTAGATGCGCTCATCGTCCGTAGCAACCACCACGGTATCCAGCGCCTTGACGGCCTGTTCATACACACGGTGGATCACCGACTTGTGGCAGAGGTCTGCCAGCGGTTTGCCGGGAAAACGTGTGGACGCGTATCGCGCCGGTATGATTCCAATGTATTTCATATTATTGTTTTCAAAAATGTTTTTTTTTCGATTTATTCAGACTATCAGTGAGCCTCGCGAACGGTCTCCTCGTTGCCTCCGGCTGCAATTTTTGTCAGCAGGTTGATGGCGCCGGCAATGGTCTTGACGTTCTGTATCGAGGCATAGCGTCGTCCGGTCTTCTGCCCTTTCTTGTCGCGCTCTTCGGCCAGCATGCACCGTTCGGGGCGTGACATGGCGTATTGAACGATACGACCGAAGGCTTCCGACTGCCAGTACGCATCGCGTTTCTGGACGAAATAGATGGTCATCTGCGCTTTCTTGAGTAGTATCTTCTCTATTCCCAATCGGCAGCACAGCCATCTCAGTTGAACGACCGACAGCAGTTCGTCCGCCTCTTGCGGCAGCGGTCCGAATCGGTCAATCAGCCGCTTGCGGAAATCGAGCATCTGCTGTTCGCTATGCAGGCTGTCCAGTTCGCGGTAGAGCGTTATGCGCTCGCTGATGTTCTCTATGTAGTTGCTCGGGAAGCATATAGGAAGGTCTGTCTCCAATTGCGAGTCGCTGCACCATTGCCGTTGTGCGTCTATGCTCAGTGCCGACGGATCGTCGTCTTGTTCGTTGGTCAGTCCTTCTTCTTCCCGCAATTCCTCCACGGCTTCGTTCAGAATGCGTTGGTAGGTCTCGTAGCCCAGGTCGGCTATGAATCCCGATTGTTCCGAACCCAACATGTTTCCCGCGCCGCGTATATCCAGGTCCTGCATGGCCAGATTGAATCCCGAACCCAGTTCGGCAAAGGTGCTCAGCGCCTCCAGTCGTCGGCGTGCATCTTCGGTCAGCAGTTCGCGGTCGGGCGCCACCAGGTAGCAATACGCCTTACGGTTACTTCGTCCCACGCGTCCGCGCAGTTGATGCAAGTCGGCCAAGCCGTACTTGTCGGCGGAGAAGATGAAGATGGTGTTCACGTTCGGTATGTCCACCCCCGACTCGATGATAGTGGTCGAGATGAGTATATCGTAGTCATAGTTGATGAACGCCTCCAGTCGTTCCTCCATCTCTTCGGCGGGCATTTGTCCGTGGGCGATGATGATGCGCGCTTCCGGGCACAGTTTGTTGATGCGCCGCTCTATTCGCGGAAGCATATCAATGCGGTTGTTGACGATGAACACTTGTCCGTTGCGACCCATCTCCAGGTCGATAGCTTCTTTGATCAGGTCTTCGTCGTCCAGCGTTATCAGTTCGGTCTGCACCGGATAACGGTTGGGCGGCGGAGTGGTCATGACGCTCAAGTCACGCGCACCGAGCAATGAG
>JAEEHO010000184.1 GCA_016280845.1 Paludibacteraceae bacterium
ACTTCGTCAGCCGCAAAGCCATGAACATAGACGGCTTGGGCGAAGAGACTGTCGATCTGCTCTACCGCCAGGGACTGCTGCATAACATAGCCGATATATACGATCTGCGCATCGAAGATATTGCGGCGCAGGAACGCCTCGGCGAAAAGTCGGCGCAGAACATGCTGGCCGGAATAGAAGCATCCAAACAAGTGCCGTGGGCACGCGTGCTCTTCGCACTGGGAATACGCATGGTGGGAGAAACAACGGCGAAGAAGATTGCCAAACGCTTCTCCTCTATCGATGACCTGCAGCAAGCCACACACGAACAATTGTGCGCCATCGAGGATGTGGGTCCGCAGATAGCAGACAATATAATTGCCTACTTCGCCGACCCGCGCAATATAGAGATTGTCAACCGCTTGCGCGAAGCGGGACTGCAAATGGAATCGACCGACGAGCAACCGTCTCAGGTTTCCGATACCCTCCAAGGACAGACCATCGTCATTTCCGGTACGTTCGCTCATCACAGCCGCGACGAATACAAGGAGATGATAGAGGCACACGGCGGTAAGAACAGCGGTTCGGTAAGCAAGAAAACCAGTTTCATCCTGGCCGGCGACAATATGGGTCCCGAGAAACGCAAGAAAGCCGACGATCTGGGTATTCCTCTCGTCAGCGAAGAGGACTTCCTGCAAATGGTAAACGGAGAATAAACAAATGGCAAATAGTAATTAGTAACTGAACAAATTGTAAATATTATGGGATTGAAGGAGCGTATATTTAAACACTGTTTGGCCAAGCTGCCTCAGCGCGAAACGCGTTTTCCGCATTTCGAGAAACCGCTGAAGACGCTGGTTATTTATGAGAGTGACTTGCTGGAGCGCAACGATGCCATCAAGGATATCCGTCAGGATATGTTGCGTCAGCAGATGGATATAACTATGTGGGGCTATGCACCCAAAAAGGAGATCACTACGCCCGTTCTGCCGCAAAGCAGGATTCTGGGGCTGAAGGACTACGGCTTCTTCGGCAAACCGCAACAGCATGTGTTGGACGACTTGCGCAAAGAGCACTACGATGTGTTGATCGACCTGACCACGCAGCCTTGTTTGCCGTTACGCTACTTGGCCATGTATGCAAACGCCGACTGCAAGGTCGGTCTGCATCTGGGCGAAGGCATCCACGATCTGTTGATTGCGCCTCCGGGACTTGATACAGTCAATGCCAGACCAGAAGCCACATGGCTTTTCCATCAGATTATCAACTACCTAAGCACTATTAAAAGCAATGACTGAGATACAAGGTTTGGGCACTGCCCTCATCACGCCGTTCAAGGCGGATATGTCGGTTGATTACGATGCACTCGACCGACTGTTGGACACCCAGTTGACGGGTGATATAGATTATATCGTTGTGCTTGGCACTACGGGCGAAGCAGCCACCATGACTGCCGATGAGAAGCGCGAAGTGAGACAACATATCGTGAGGTATGTCAGCGGACGTTTGCCTTTGGTCCTCGGCGTAGGCGGCAACAATACCGCCCAACTTATCAGCGATATAGAGGCGATGCGCGAAGAGTTGAAGCACGACTATGCGGCTATACTGAGCGTTTGTCCGTATTACAACAAACCGAGCCAAGAGGGATTGTATCAACACTTCTGCGCAGTGGCCGAAGCCAGTCCGATACCTGTTATTCTCTATAACGTGCCCGGACGCACAGGCGTAAACCTGCTGCCTGAAACCGTCATGCGTATCTATCAGGCTCATCCCGACAAGATATGCGGAGTCAAGGAAGCCAGCGGCAATGTGGAGCAGATCAAGCATTTGATTGGACTGAAACAGTCAACCGCCGATTGTCGATTGTCTGTTATCAGCGGTGACGACGGCATAGCGTGCGAACTGATGCAAGCCGGAGCAGCCGGACTGATTTCTGTTGCCAGCAATGCGTTCGCCAAGGATTTTCATAAGATTGTGCACGAGAAGGACGAGAAACTGCAAGCCGACTACGCTGAGATGGTTCGCCTTCTGTTCGTAGAGGGAAACCCGGCCGGCATCAAGACCGTCCTGGCGCACAAAGGCATCATCGGCAATTATCTTCGTCTGCCTCTGGTTCCCAATAGCGACAAGGTGCAGCAACAGATAGCGCAACTACTTTGAGCGTGTCTGGAACTTCTCCACACCGCTTTTCACAAACTTCTTGATACGTGTGATGACGCTCCAGGTTGCAGAAGCCGGAGTCTGGTCGTTGTGCAGAATGTCGGTCGCTTTGCGGCCGGCTTCTTGTTCGGGCAGTACCAGCAAGTAACTGTGGTCGTCAAAGAAGCGGTCCAGCATATCGGGTATCTGTTCGAACAGCGGATTGTAACTCGGCGTGGACGGACGGGCGGCTATCATGACAATCATATCGTCACGTCGCATCTGTTTGGCTATCATCAGCACATCTTCCCAGTCTTCCATCTCGCGGTACGATGCCTGCAGATACTTGCCTTTGCGGCGGCAGAAAGTCTGTAGCGCGTCCTGGGTATCCTTGTTGGCAAAGAAGATCACCTTCGCCCCGATTTGGCTGCTCAAACGACGTACCAGACCGAAGCACGAGATGAAATCATGCTCCTTTTCTGCATAGCGCGGCACTGCCACCAACATGCGCGAAACGGTATTGATCGGCTGTGCGGGATGATATACTATCGATGCGGTGCCGTTGCTTGCCAGCAGTTGTTTCACGTCCGACCATTCAGTTTCGCAAGAGTAGGAAGCGTGCAGTTCGCTCAGACTGCTCAGTTCCTCCAATTCGCCCAAACGATGTTCGTTGACGCTCATCACGCGCCAACTGTCGTCGGTCTTGTCCGCCTCCAGTCTTGCCTCTTCCTGCAGCGCCAACTGTTTGGCCGCATATTCGGTGACGAACGAAGCGGTTGTACAGAGTATTAGTATCATAATCACTGCCGCATTGAGAATAGCATCGTCAAAGATACCAGTCTCATAGCCGATGGTGACGATAGCCAGTGTGCCGGCTGCCGTCGCGTGTGTCAGACCGAACATCAGCTGACGCTCTACCGCTTGCATACTGAAACTGAACTGCGCCAACCACGATGCCAGCCATTTGCCCACCAGCTTGGTCGCTATCATCACCAGCGCCAGAATGAGGGTGATCCAACCGCTCCAGATAACCTGTATATTGATCATCATTCCCACACCGATTAGGAACAAGGGAACGAAGATGTTGTTTCCCACAAAACTGATTCGTTGCATCAGCGGACTGCGGTTAGGTACCAGTCTGTTGAGCGCCACGCCGCAAACGAAAGCACCGAGAATACCTTCCAATCCCGCCCAGTCGGCTATGTACGCCGACAGACTCATCAGCAGCATGACTACCAAAAAACCGCTTGTCGGGTCGTTCCAACGCTTGAAGAACCGTTTGGCTAGCCACGGAAACAGGCCGATTACCAAGGCGATGAACAAGGCTATCCGGCCAAGCAGCGCGCCCACCGTCAGACTGTCGGTATAGATGAAATTGCTCTTGAGGATAGCCAGCACCAGCAGCGAGAGCGTGATAGTCAGCATCGTTCCGCCGACGGCTATATTGACCGCAGCATTTTTCTGCACGCCATAGCGGTTGACTATCGGATAAGTCATCAGCGTATGGCTTCCGTACATGGCGCCCAGCAGTGTGCAGGTCGTCCAGTTGTATCCCAACAGACGGCTGGTCAGCAGACCCAATACGAACGGAAAAAGAAACGAATAGAAACCGTATATTACCGCATTGCGCCGGTGTTGCGCAAAATCGTTGATATCTATTTCGATACCCGCCTGCAACATGATGTAGAGCATTCCCATCTTGCCCAGCGCGCGGATAGCCACGCTCGGCCCGATCAACTCGAATCCGTAAGGACCGATCAGAATACCCATAAGAATAAATCCCACAATTCCGGGGATACGTACTTTGCGGCAGGCCATTGGAACAAATAGGATGATGGCTAGCACAATGGCAATGATGGCAATAGAATCGGTTATCATGTGTTTTATGACTGTTTGACTATGTGGTGGGTTAGATATACTGTCCGGTTATGCTCTTCTTGTTTTTGCGGATATCGTCGATATGTCCTTCTGCCACTATCGTTCCACCGCCGCGACCGCCTTCCGGTCCGAGATCGATGATCCAGTCGCAGGCCTTGATCACATCCGTGTTGTGCTCGATGATAACCACTGTGTTGCCCATATCTGTTAGGCGGCGTAGCACACCCAGCAACACGCGTATATCCTCGAAATGCAAACCGGTGGTCGGTTCGTCTAATATATATAAGGTCTTACCCGTTGACGGACGCGACAGTTCGGTTGCCAGTTTGATTCGTTGGCTCTCGCCGCCCGACAGGCTGGTGGACGATTGACCCAGTTTGATATAGCCGAGTCCGACATCCTGTATGGTCTTTATCTTGCGTAGGATAGTAGGCTGTGCCTCAAAGAACTCCACCGCTTGGTTGACCGTCATATCCAGCACCTCGCCGATGGTTTTTCCCTTGAATCGCACCTCCAGTGTCTCGCGGTTGTATCGCTGTCCGCCGCACGCCTCGCATGGCACATACACATCGGGCATGAAGTGCATCTGTATGGTCTTGTATCCGTTGCCTGCGCACTCTTCGCATCGCCCGCCTTTGGCGTTGAAACTGAATCGTCCGGCTTTCCATCCGCGTATTTTGGATTCCGGCAACTGCGCAAACAGTTCGCGTATGTCGTTGAATACGTTGGTGTAGGTGGCAGGATTGCTGCGCGGTGTACGACCGATAGGCGACTGGTCCACATTGATCACCTTGTCTATGTGTTCCACTCCTTCTATACTCTCGTAAGGCAGTGGTGCCTGCTTGCTGCGGTAGAACCGTTGACTGAGAATAGGGTAGAGTGTCTGGTTGATCAGGCTCGATTTGCCCGAACCGCTTACGCCCGTCACGCACACCATCTGACCCAGCGGAATACGCACAGACACATTCTTCAGGTTGTTGCCCGTACATCCGTTCAGTGTGATGAATCTCTCGGTCACTATCGGTTTTTCTGCGGAATGGTCGTCATCCTTTCTTTCGTCCATTCGCCTCTCGCCCTTCAGGTACTGCGCGGTCAGCGTGTCTGTTTTCAGCAGATCTTCCGGTGTGCCGCTGAATAGCACTTTGCCGCCCAGACGACCGGCTTTCGGTCCTATGTCTATCAGCCAGTCTGCCTGACGCATGATGGCGTCGTCGTGCTCCACCACTATGACCGAGTTACCCATATCGCGCAACTCCTTCAGACTGTTGATCAGTCGCTGGTTGTCGCGTTGGTGCAAACCGATGGACGGCTCGTCCAGTATGTATAGCACATTCACCAGTCGGCTGCCTATCTGCGTAGCCAGTCGGATACGCTGGCTCTCGCCGCCCGACAGACTCTCGCTGCTACGGTTCAAACTGAGGTAACTGAGTCCGACCGATTGCATGAATCGCAGTCGCGCACATATCTCTTTCAGTATAGGCTCCGCTATCGCTTTCTGCTTCTCGGATAATTTGTTAACTTGGTCACTCGCTAACTCGTTCAGTGTCTTCTGTAGCACATCTATATCCATCGACGCCAGGTCGGATATCGAGTACTCGCCTATGCGGTAACTGAGTGCCTCTTTGCTCAGACGCTTGCCGTGGCACTCCGGGCACTCTATCCATTCTTCTTTCTCTTCGGTCTCATCGTCTTGCGCCGACATGGCTTGCAACTGCTCGAACCAGTTGTCGGCTTGCATTGCCTCTTCGAACTCCTGATTCTCGCCTTTCGACCATTCGCCGTTTGCTTTTACGCGGCCCAGTCCTTTGCAGCACGGGCACCAGCCGGACGGACTGTTGAACGAGAACGTGTGCGGCGCCGGATCGGCATAACTGAGTCCTGTTGTCGGACACATCAGATTGCGGCTCAGGAATCGGATTTCCGAAGGCTGGTTGCTGACGGCTATCATCATTATGCCGTCGCCTTGCGTCATCGCGCGATCCACCGACTGACGCAGCCGACGCATATCTTCCTCCACGCCGTTCGCTTTCACGTTCAGTCGATCCACCACCACTTCTATCGAGTGGGTCTTGTAGCGGTCCAGTTTCATTCCGGCCACCACTTCCTGCACTTCGCCGTCCACGCGCACATGCATAAAGCCTTTCTTGCGGATGGTTTCAAACAGCTCTTTGTAGTGTCCTTTGCGGCCTTTCACCAGCGGCGCCAGCAGCAGTATTTTCTTGCCTGCATACTCACGGATGATCAGGTCGATGATTTGGTCGTCGGTATAGTGAACCATTTTCTCGCCCGACAGATACGAGTAGGCTTCTCCGGCGCGGGCGTAGAGTAGACGCAGAAAATCGTACACTTCGGTTATAGTGCCCACCGTTGAACGCGGATTGCGGCTGGTGGTCTTTTGGTCTATCGAGATAACAGGACTCAGACCGGTTATCTTGTCCACGTCGGGCCGTTGCATTTGGCCTATAAATCCGCGCGCGTACGATGAGAAGGTGTCCATATAGCGGCGTTGTCCTTCGGCAAAGATCGTATCGAACGCCAGCGACGACTTGCCGCTACCGCTCAGACCGGTGATAACTGTCAGTTGCTTGCGAGGCATACTGACGCTGATGTTCTTCAGGTTATGCACCCGTGCACCAATCACTTCTATTTTGCCGTTATCCGCCATCTAAATCCAAATATCGTGC
>JAEEHO010000185.1 GCA_016280845.1 Paludibacteraceae bacterium
AGCAAAGAGCGTACAGCGATTGCTAAGAAATACAACATTACTCTGAAACGTAGCCTTGGGTGGACTCTAAAACAAATTGAAGAGTTCTTCAAGGATAAGCTGCACACTTATGAAGACTTACCTGAAGAAGCTCGACAAAAGTATATTGACTGGCATACCTTAGAGTTACCTGTATGGTTACAATCTAAAGTGAACGGAGCAGTCAGCTCTGATGATATCCCCTACAACAGGCTTAACAGAGAGAACGTTAAGTACTATGCACATTTAGATATTGTGTGGACTCTTGAAGCATATCTGCTCATGCAGCCTATTGTCACAATCAGAGGCAATTTAGATGCGGTTAAGCGTGAAGAGGCTAACATATATCCTCTCGTACGTATGGAACGTGTAGGCTTTAAAATTGACTATCCTTACCTGCTACAGGCAAGCCGGGATTTAAAAGAGTACACGCTGCAGCGTAGAGAAGACCTTTGTAAGTGTGCGGGGACAGACCTCAAATCATCTCAATCTCAGAAAATTCTATATCTTTTGCAAACTGTGTTTATGATAGACACAGATACAACTGAATCAGAGACATTGAGTAGGATTTGTTCAGAGCTGAAGCATACTAATCCACAACATCCTGCTATCGAATTCATTGAAACATTACAGGAACTCCGCACCTTAGAGAAATGGTACAGCACGTATCTCATGCGCTTCATCAGAGATTTCCGACCTGAAGATGGTAAACTGTATACAACCATACATCAGACCGGAACTGTATCCGGAAGAGTTACCTCAGACTTCCAGCAATTCCCTAAGGAAGGCATCGTAACTGTAGATGGTAGAGAGCTTTTCCATCCTCGTAAGCTGGTGATCGCCAAGGACGGTGATTTTAATGCGATAGTCTATTTGGATTATTCTCAGATAGAACTGCGCTTACAGGCATTCTACACAATTTTGGTGGGACATCCTGACTTAAATTTGTGCAGAGCGTACAGTCCTTACGAATGCCACCTTGCAGATGGCACTCCATATGATATCCACAATCCTTGGTGTATTTCTCATGCGTATGACATGGACTGGTATTACAATGAGAAACCCGAGGAGAAGTGGACACCTTTGGATGTACACGGAGCTACTACAAAGATAGCCTTCGAGATAGATGAATCTGATCCAAGATTCCACGCACTCCGCTATTCCGGCAAGAAGGTCAACTTCGCAAAGAATTACGGTGCGCAATTCAGTAGAATCAAGCAGATGTTTCCTGAGTACGACGACGAGCAGATACATAAAATTGATGATGCATATTACAAAGCATTTCCCGGAGTTAAGAAGTATCATGAGTATTGCTACAATATGGCTAACATCAAAGCATATCTGTCCAACATGTTCGGAGTACGATACTACGGAGCATCAGGTCACAACCTAATCAACATGCTTGTACAGGGAACCGGAGCTTATTTCCTCAAATGGAAAATTGTACAGGTTGATGAATACCTACGGAAGAATCACTGCAAGAGTCAGCTGATGATGCAGATACATGATGAGCTCCAGTTCAAAATGCATAAGGATGACGACCCGCAAATCTTCTTTGACATCAAGAAGATTATGGAAACATGGGAAGATTCCTTAATGCCTATCGTTGCAGACATGGAAGTAACTACTACAACATGGGCAGAAAAATATGAGGTTGAATCCTTGGAGGAATTCTATGGCAAAGAACAACATACATAAGCGGCGCAACACTAAGACTACTCCCGATAAATTCATTAAGCACTTCTGCTGTTCTGCACACAACCATCCTTCAGGATGGCGTTGGTGGTCACGCAAAGCTCGTAGGAATATACGAAGACAGGAGAAGGAGGAATTACGCCGTGAAGAAGTATAAATACATTTTAGGTATAGACCCCTCGGGCTCTTACAACGAGGGTAAAGGCACTACAGGTTGGTGCATATTGGATAATAACAACAAAGTCCTCGAAACAAATACATTGATTGCAGGATATTTCAAAAGCGCTAACGCATATTGGCAGGCACATATAAATCTCATTGACGCAATGAGAACAAAATACGGGCCTAGCTTAGCACTGAGCGTAGAGGACTATCTGCTGTATGAATCCAGAGCACAGGCACAAGTTAACAGTCATATGGAAACTGTGCAGCTCATCGGAATCATTAAGCACCATTGTTATGTTAATAACCTTCCATTATATATGCGTCCTGCAGTAGCTGTTAAGAAACGCTGGAGCGATGCAATTCTTGCACACAAGGGAATATTGCTGAAATCAGGGAGACGTTATGTACTTCCTGAGACGTATTTACCCACCTGTGAACATCAGCGTGACGCAATCAGACACGCAGTGCATTGTAACATGTTTGAAATAGAAGAATAAACATGCTATAATTCAAGTGTGTTTATGAAACACACGCAATAATAATTGGAAGGGGAATAGTACCAATGAACCGTAGAGTTAAAATAGGGCTGATATTCCTATGGCTCTTGGCAGCTATAGGAACATTCAGCAGTTGTGTAGCGCACGTACACGCTGCAGAGCTTAAGGAAGTGTACGTCACAGGCTACACAGCAACTGGAAACCCTTGTGCTAACGGACAGTATCCTGTAGAAGGCATTGTAGCATATGCTCCTGAATACATCGATACTCACGTACTTATCTTGTATGAGAGTGTCGATGGTGTTCCCGGGGATATGATTGATGTCTACGAGATATGGGATACAGGAAATCCTGCAATACAAGAAGGTCAGGTAGTAGACATCTATCATGACACTGAAGAAGCCTGCTATGCATTCGCTGCAGAGTATGGCACTAAAGGCTTCATAGAAGTCATCACTAAGGAGGAATATGATGAAAGACAGCGATTTAATAGCGAAGCAGAAACTGAAGATAGTTGTTGCAGATGCTTACGAGATGGCGAAATTTCGTCAGACGGAATTTATACAATTAAGGAAAAACGGTTTTGGAGCCGCGGACAGCTCTATCCTATTAGGCGTTAATCCGTTTACAACCATAGAGGAACTCTTAGCACAGAAGCGCTCACCTGTACCTACTGAAGAAGAGCTTGCTGTAGGCCAGCTTGAAGCAGTTCGTAAAGGAGCAGACCTTGAGCCACTCATCTTACAGAAGTTTGAGCAGTGGTCAGAACAGGAAGTATACAAGCCCGATGCAATGTACGCATTCACAGATAAGGATTATCTTACTGTAAATTTTGATGGCGTTATGAAGCTCGGAGAGCTTTACATTCCTGTAGAAGCTAAATACGTTAGCCCTACCGGATTGAAACATGCAGGCAGTTGGGATCTAAGCAAAGCCATCAACAACCTTGGAGAAGGCTCTGTCAAGACATGTGGCGGTCGTTCCATCGAAGAACATGTCAAGGAAGAGGCTACTCTGTATGGTATTCCAGTGTATTACTTCACACAGTTACAACAGCAGATTGCTGCTTTAGATGCTCCTTTCGGATATCTTGCAGCTCTCGTCGACAAAGGCTGGCAGCTTAAGGTGTTCAAGGTGTTCTCTGATGCCATCACACAGAATGCTCTGTATGATAGGGCTTTAGAAAATGCACGTAAGCTGTGGCTTAAGAACTCAGGAGCAGACGCATGAAAGATTACGGAAACAGTCCCTTCTTAAACAAGTGCAAGACTAAGCACTTACAGGTGTATCAACAGCAACAGTACTCACAGATGGAAGCTGATAACTTTAAGCCTGCTGTTCCCGGCTGGAAAAGTTTAGCAGATAGTCCATATGCAGCCCCTAAAAGAAAGGAGAAGTAATGGCTACTTTAGTTTGGCTTTGGGCGTTCTTCGTAACGCACGCAGTACATCGCTGGCAGGAAGTATTTGTAATGCTCCTGATTGATTTTTATTGGGGGCTGCTCTTCTACACAGTCTACAAGCTCGGAAAGATTACAAAGAAACAATAATGAAAGCCCTCGCAGATGCGGGGGCTTTTCTTATGTTACTTCTTATTCTTTCTGACTACTGGATCGCTACGCTTTGTAGCATACTTCACACGATACTGTATCTCATTTCTACGTAATCTTACGATAGATGCGTTGCTGTAGCTGTGTGCTACATTAGCTCTCATACGCATACGGGATGCTCCGTACTTAGCGTACATATCCTTGTAGAGGCTACGCCTGTAGGCAAAGACTATGTTACGGTAAGCTGCAGGATATACTGACTTAGTACTGAGCGCCTGCCTTACAGGAGAGCGTCCGATGTCTATCTTGTATATCTGCCTTGCTCCGTAGGAAGCACCTGCAAACAGATTAACCTTAGAGTAGGTGGAGCTGTATGAACCCTTGGTTACATAAGGCTGCTGTGTGTAAGGGGACCTGTAGTAGTGTCTCACTGCACGCTGGTTCTTGGGCCTTGCGAACTTATTGGGAATATATGAGGAAGGTCTACGTGTGTACTTCTTACGATTCCACTTGGTGTAACTGCGCTTAGTGTAGCGGTTTGCTGAGGAATTGTAGGTGCGCCTGTAGCTTCTGCTTCTGTTCAAGCCTGTGCAGTTCAACAGTGTGTAGTACTTACCGTTGTACTCAATCAGAACTCCACCATATTTCTGAAGCAATGTATTGATGTCAGTAACAGCAATGCCTGCACGGTCTTTAGGAAGTGTGTTGAATAGCGACTGCGCTGTTCCTGCTTCCATCGCATATGCACCCTGCTTAATCAACGCTAAGATGTCGTTGTAAGCAAATCCTAAACTCTTAAGGATGTGGTAAGCTCTGCTGAACGCACCCTTCTCATACTTCAAATAGTTAGGAAGCGTCTGATAATAATCATTAAAGGATGCATATCCTAACGGCTTCTCATAATCTACCCACTTAGAAGTGTAATTACTCTCTTGCTCCATATCCGTACAGTTGATTAATCTGCCATCAACAGTGAGGTATGCACCTCTGCGGATAAACAATCTAGCAAGTTCATCAGTCATTCCCGGGATAGATTTCAAGTACTTCAGCGTTCTGCCGTACGCGCCCTTCTCGTACTTGATGTAATCAGGAAGGGTATTGTAGTACTCATAGAATTCTTTCTGTGACTGTGCATTCTTCTGAGCTACTTCTTCATCCGAATACTGATGCAGCTGTCCGTAAACATCTACGTATGCATTGTGCGCTAAGATATAGCGCTGTGCATCTTCCATAGACATTCCCAAACCTATGAAGTAATTCATGGTACGTGACGCAGCACCCGGTTCGTACTTACACCAATCAGGCATCTGATCTAAGAACTCATAGTAGTCATCATTCAGCTGCTGTGAGTATGCTTTAGCCTGTTCCTCTGTGAGGATTCTATAGCGTCCACGCTCATCAATGTAGCCATACTCTGACTGCATCATCATCCACGCCTGTTCTGTGGTCAATCCATTAGCCTTCCAGTACGCTATCAATGCGGCATACTGTTCCTTGTCATACTTCACGTAATCCGGAAGATGCTCGTAAGCACTAAGAAATGCTGACTGTGCAAGCATTTTGTGGAGGTCGCTGTTCTTCAGCAGCTCTCCTGTTGCAGGATTAACCCAGCGCTGGTTCTGCAGCTGTAGGATGACTTCATCGATATCGTAGCCCTTAGCTGCAAGTGCAGCAAAGGTATCCTCTAAGAGAGCGATATTGATGTAGGTGTCGTTGTTCTTACCGTTGTTGATGTAGATGCCATTGAGGTAAGTGCCATCACCGTAAAGCTGGTCTAACAGCTTACCCATATTCTCTTCTACATCTTTCTCACCGAAGCCCATGCGCATGAACATGTACTTATAGTTGATATAAGTAGCAGGGTCTTTAAGCATAAATGCGGGCAAGGATGAGATACCAGCTACAAACTGATGAGAGCCCTTGTACGCTTTAGCAAAGGCCTCAGCCTCTTCTTTAGTATAGCGCTTACCTGTCTCAGGATTAATGCGCTGCATTATCGCTTCGATATTGGTATTGTCGTACCAATTCAGACCTATCTCACGGTCATAGTATCCCTTCTTATCATCATTGATAGTTCCAACAATAGAAGGAAAGAATGTTCCTAAGCCATCACAGGTTGCTTGGAAAATCTTATGCATATAAGCATCTTTAAGATTCTCGTCACACAACATCATCTTGAGGTCTGCGATATTCACAGCACCATTCTTAATGTGAGTGAGCACTAAGTTGGCGAGCATACCGAATGCAGGAATCAAGTTGAGGATGTCGTAGTATCTGTCTGCAGCCCAATTCACAAAATCTCCTGATACTGGACTTGTTGCATCCCTGTATGATCTATCCGTAGGATTAAAGAAATCATTCTTATCTCTGTCTGCTAAGAATTTAAACAGCACTCCAAGAGGTGTGTAGACAGAATCCATAAGTATCGGAGGCAGCTGTCCTCGCTTGATATATTCCGGAGCCATCATCACATCAATGCAGAGCTGAATAGCTTCTGTAAAGGAGTTACCTACCTTAACATAGTGGTTGTCACCTAAGCGCAATCCCTCAGCGTACAGTTCATTTACGCCTTGGTATCCGAAGATGTTCTCTGCGAACCATCCCATGATGCCGTCAGTTGCATCGGGAGTTTCTTCGTCAGCCTTTACACCATTGTTAGGGTCTGCCAACCACTCTGCAACGTGTGTATCTCTAATACGTGCAGCAATGTCCTCGGTATCGTAGAAGCGAGAAGTGTACTTACTGAATCGGGTTATCATCTTCAGCGTGGAGAACTTCTCTCCAGCTGCAGCTAACCAATAAGCAGCATTGTAAATCTTAAAGGTTGAAAACGGAAGGGCTGTCTCTAAGTGTCCGATGAGTCCTACCTTGCTGTAGTCGAACTGTGACTTAACAATGTGCTGTTCTGCATAGCTGGCAGTTTTGCCTTCTTCCATGTAATGCAGGAACATAGCAGTACGAGTACGTGTCTCAGCATCTTGGAATGCCTGAGCATTACCTATCAGTCTGCGGAGACTACCACGCTGGATGTTTGTATCAAGCATGGTTCCAATCACAGGTAACTTCTGAAGCCAATCGGATGCAGTATGTGCTGAAGGAGTGTAAGTATAGAAGAGATTTGCAAGTTCCTTAGCTTCTGCAGGAGTGTATATCGGAGTCTTCGTACCTTTCTGTGTCATGTGCAGAATACCCTGATAACACTCATCATACATCTGGGACTGTATCTTATCCCTGAGTTTACCGGGCATGTATGCGTAGTGTGGATTAAGGATATGCTTCTGATAGCTGCCTGTTGCAGAAACTCTATTGAAGAGGTCTGCAATCTCTTTCAGCTGGTCATCAGTGTACTTCGTTCCAGCAGGAAGCAAGCTACGCATCTTAGCAATCTCTGTATCCTTGGTAATGTCTAAGAGTGCAGACATTCCAGTAGAGGCCTGATTGTTGAACACGTACAGCTGCTCAAATAAATCCTGAGGGAGCGTAGCATCCGGGAACTCCTTGAAATATTTGTCTATTGTATCTACTGTTAGAACTTTATATTTTTCTACAATTTGTCCAACAATATCTTTATATCCCTGCTGATACTCTAAGGCTACGCCCATGTAGTCAAGCACATCGAGGCCTGCTTCATTAACAGCCTTCAGTGTACTATCAAGTCTATTTCTGAAGGCGCTACCTTGGATATTACTTAAGAAGAGTAATCCGAGGATACGAGCAGCACGTGTGGTGTTTTTCCATGCTACGAAGATATCGCTGAGTGCACCTTTGAGCGCACTAGCATGACACTTCTCGTAGTCCATGAGCTTGCGCTGACTGAGGATATATTCATTCACTTTGCCTAGTACAGAGCGCTCCATAACTACTACGGAGTCATCTGCAAGGTAGCGTGTAAGCTGTTCCTGATTTGTGAGCGCACGCTGTACTGCATTGTATCTACCCTTCTTGTCAAGGGTAAGAGTCACAAGTGTGTAGCCACGTACATCAAGCTGCTGCTTAATAGTCTTCCAGTCAGGCTTCTTTACGCCTGCGTAGTTAAGCATACTGCGCAAGCTCTGTGAAGGATTGCTGAACAACCGGAGATAGTTTGTAGTAGCCTCCATCTTATCCTGTACATGGTGTAAGCCTCTAGCCATATTGTCTATGAGCTTATCAGATGCGTAAGGATTAAAGAGGCGTTGTGTATCTATATCTCCAATGATGCTACAGTTGTAGGACTCATTAAACCAGTTATTGATTCGTCCGGGTGCAATACGAGAAGCTTCAGGGAAGTACTGCTGTAAGTTCTGTACTGTCTCTGAAGTGAGTACTTCAAAGTTGGACATCAGGTAACGGCTAGGCATGTACTCTGACATCTTATCTAAGTACTCTCCAACCTTCTTGCGTGCGTACGACATGAAGTCTGAGCCGCCTTCCATAGGCACGTAGGAATTGAACGCACCCTTGTAGCTCTGTACAGGTACTGAGAACTCATCAACGCTGTTAATAAGGTCATCAAGCTGCTTAGGAGTATAACCGCTGAGGTCTTTGTAGATGGAGATATACTCATGGTTACCAATTACAACACGCTCTAATCTGATGTCACGTGTGTTCTTTGTAAGGTCAGCCATACGCTTACCGAACAGGATACCAGCTTCACCCTGCAGTGCAACACACTTGGGGTCGATGAGCATCATGTTCATACAGTCACGCACGAGATGCTTTTCGAAGTCTTCATCTGAGAGCATACACAAAGTCTCAACTGCAGCACGCTTGTGTGCAGTGTTAACCTGGCTGAGGCTCTTGAGCTTTGCAGCCATCTGCTTATCATAGTCGTGCTTGATGATGTAGTTGTAGTAACCATCTATAGAGCCCTCAGCAAACTTAAGTTTTGAGGGTGTTGCCTCATTGAGTGCATCTACAAGGTCTGTGAACGGACGGTGAACCTCACTGTAGAGCTCGTAGTTGATACGGTTGTCGTGTGTGAGCCAGCGTCCCTGCTGGTATGCAGCTTCCTTCAGATCCAAATAAGTACCAAGAGATTCTGCTGAGTCAGCAATCTTCTTGTACTCATCCATGATAGCACGGGTAGAAACTACACGGTTATTGAATCCTGCATATTTATTCTCTATGAGTGCTGTAGTTGTAGCATATCTGTGGATACTGTGCGCTGAGTTGTAGACAAGCTCTGCTGCACACTCATCATAGATGGTGCACAGTGCATCTTTAAAGTGGTCAGACTTAACAATCTCGTTCGCTCTAAGTGTACCGGAGAGCTGGAATAAAGTGTCAAGGTCAACAAGGTTTGCATACTTCTTACGGAGTACCATGATTGCTGAGTAGTATTCAGCAGCAGTGTTGAGCTCAAGGTTTGCCCAAATAGGCATATCTCTTAAGCCTGCTGTCCTAGGATGTGAGGAAACCTGCACAACCAATGCTTCGTATACTTCCTTGTATGCGTCTGCACCAATATGGTCAAGCAGTTCAGGATTCTCTATCAGCTCGAAGGTACTGTTGAATCTCTTGGAGAGTTCGTAGATTGTATCCATGCGCTCTGTAATCTCTGCAGAAGTCATGCTGCTGGTAACTAAGTTCTTGAGTGTACCTTCGCTAAACCACTCTTCCATCAGAGCTGTATCAAATGTTTTCTTGAGCTGTATAGGATTGAACTGACCATTGACTGCATTGTAAAGCGCACGCATTGAGTTGACACGGTGCAGCTTGTCACGTCCCTTGGATGCAATATCAATGAAGTCAGAGATTCGTTTCTCACTGATGACTGTCTCTAAAGCATCGCCAACGATTGCTGTACGAGAATGCTCAACAGCGTGTACAACCTCTTCACCTGCTTTGAAGAAGTCACTGAGTGCGGGCATTGTCTGAGGTGCAGTACCATTGATGATATCTGTAAGGCCTTTGAGCTGCTTTGCAATCTTAGGGTCTGTATCCATTACGATACGGCCTGCAGTGTTGTTGAGCAGTACGTCTAACTGCGCATCATCAAGGGTATCTGTTATGGCTTTACGGATTGCCATTACTGTACCATCCTCGATGACAGCGTATCCACCTGCCTTACGGTAAATCTCAGCCACGTCTACTGCAGAGTTCCAGCGTACATCCATGCCGTTGTAGAGCAAGAAGTCTTTTATAACTCTGTCTGATCCGGTTACGGATGCACCTGAGTTGAAGCCAATGAAGCGAAGCCTCTTATTGGAATCAGTAGCACGCTGAGTGATAACATTCATGTAGCTCTGAATGTTCTGCAAGTACTCATCTTTAGAAGTTCCGGGGAACTGTTTAGCAACCTGCTGATACTGCTCAGTAGCTTCCATACTGCTGAGGTTATACAGACGTGTTGACTGAGAATCATGCAATACGAAAGGAGCTGCGGCATTTCTAAAGGTTGTTGTCTCTCCGTCGACTCTAAAGCTTATCATGCAAGGATCAGCATTGCGCACGGTACTGTCACAGCTGTAGAACACATCAATGTATTCAGGGTCAGGCTCGATGTAACCTTTAGCGAATCCTTCTATAGCAGCTACGTTGTCAGCAGTATTAAGAGTGTTGCATCCTGCTTTCCAAAGAGGAGCGACACCTTTATCAGACACCTGACGTAAGTACTCGGTAGCATCATCTATGATAGAGTCAACAATGTTTTCGATGTACTTAGAGTTACGTGTCTGTGCATACGCCTTAGCGTAGGAATTAATCTTGTATGTCTTGTCACCTGCAAATGCATCAAGAACTGCATTGATTTGGTCCTCAGGACACTGGTTCAAAGTTGCAGCTGTCTCGAAGCTGTTGAAGAACTTCTGAGTACTTCTCTGCTCTGCACAGGTGTTCAGGAAGTCCTGAATCTGCGCATGGTATTCATCCAACTTGTCTACAGCTGTAGTGATATACTCAGGAATCTCGTGCTCATATTGTGCTGCAAGCTCAAGGAGCTCATGCTTACGGTCGCTGAGAAGCGCATCGACATTCTTAAATGCATTGTTTACAGCACTGTTGATATCCAAGGCATCCTTTACAACAGTGCGCATAGCCTCATCTGAGGTGTATAACAATGCTCCCTGATACTTCTGCAAGGTAACATTGAAGAACTTGCCAAGCTGTTCTGTCTCAAGCTCGCCCTCTGCATTGAAGAGCACCTGCTTGATGTGCTTGTGGTCTGTCAGCAACTGCTCCTTAATAACGTCTGCAGAAACATTTAAACCATGGTGTCTCTGCAGCTCCTTACGGAAACCTCTTGCTAAGTTGTTTAGAGCTGCAAGACGGTTCTCTGTACCCTTAGGAGCAATAGCATCAATGTATTCCTGATAAGGACGGTGCACATAACCTTTATATGCGATGACATCCCTATAGTTTTCCAAGTCCTGTAAATACTTCTCAGTATTCTCAGTGAAGGCTCTGATGCGCTCAATAAGAGTGTTCTCGACCCTAGGACTAGATAAGTTATCACCATATTCTTTAACGGCCTCTATGAGGCGATTTGAAGCTAACTCATAAGCCTCAGGAGTAATAGACCTTGCGATGTTAGCATTGAAACCATCACGCATAGTCTGAACCAAAGTGTGAAGGTTCTCTAAGGAATTGATGACATCGCCTCGTTTATAGGCTGCTGCTTCAAAGAACTTAGCGATATCTCCGGACATACGCCTGTAGATACCGATTGTACGCTCTGTACCTAAGAGGTTCTTAGATGCGATGACGTTGTTGTACATTCTGCGGTAGTTCATGTATACCGCTTTCAAGTCGGGGCAAACGCCTTCAAAGAAAGGCTGGTTGTGTACGAGCGCATCATTGAGGGCCTTGAAGTCATCGAAGCCAAGGCTTCTAGCGTGTTCATCAAGCTCCTCAATAACTTTAAATGCATCTGCACCCTCATCAACCTTGTGCATGATTGCACGAATAGGTCCGAGAGTATCTTCTGTAAGATACTTTACAGTAGCATCCATGGCTCCCTGCTGGAACTGCTTGTAGAAATTTGCAGCACTTTCAGACATCTTATCAGACGCAAAGAGGACAGACATCTCCTTCCTTAAATCTGCAAACGCATCTGCAAGTGCAGGAGAGTATGCCTTGTGAGTCTCACAGATGTCTGTGATACGTTTATTTATAGATTCCTGCGCAAAGGCTGCCTTCTTAGCGATGTTGATATCCTGAATGTAGCCGAGGAGTTTCTTAGTCCAGCGTACAGAGCCTACTACAGCAGCAAGCTGAGGAGCACCTGTAACAAGGATGAACTTGTTCAGCGCTCCGGTAATCTCACTAATGCTGTGTAAGGACTCAACGATTCCGGGAGTCTTATAGATTACTGAAGCCAGTGCGTTTCCGCTTTCCTTAGTAATCTTAGCAGCGTTCTCTACGCTGTACTTGATATAGTTCTGAGTGAACTTTGTGATAGTTTCTCTATACGCGCCCTTGGAGGCAACGTTAAGGACATCCATCTTACCGAGATACTCTCTCATAAGTTTGGATGTAGTGTTTGCGGGTAAGCCGCGGCCTACCTGTTTAGCAAGCTTAGCGTACCACTTAGGGTCGAACATGTTCAGCATGTAGCCGAGACGAGCATTGGCAACGGCTTCTCGCATGAGCTTCTCACCGCCACCGGACTCGATTGCATTCTTGACTGCACGTGCGTAAGCTTTGCCTATTGCAGCTTCTGTATCTGCATTACGTAAAATTGCAAGCTCTCCTGCAGCTGCATGGTCGCCAAGTATCTTTCTTAAGGAAGAAGGATTGACACCATCGGACTTGATGACACGCACACCTGCCTGATTAATTAAATCAAATGTGTCATCAATATATTTTGTTGCAGTAGAATCTACAACTTTAGCGGCCTCTAAAGATGTCAGGCCTGACTTATAGATATCTATCCATGAGCCGGGGTCTAACAAGATATCCATGAAGGTAGTGAGCACACGAGCATAAGCACCACGCTCTTCGGGTGCATAAGTATTGATGTAGTCAAAGTTAGGTGTATCACCGTATGCACCGAGCCACATCTTGAATGCTACAGCACCTGCATAGCCTTCAGCATCAATCCAAAACTTTTGTGCCTCAGGTGAGAGCTTAGCATACTCTTCATCTGCAATCTTACGAAGACGTGCCGCACGTACAGGGTCATCATAGTTACCATAGCGGTACTCATTACTTCCTGCACCAAGATACTTGAATACGTTGGTTGCATCTGCGGTTTCTCCTAAGCTGCCGAGAGAACTGAACAATGCATTCAGAGCAACTGTAGAAAGAGGGACACCCTGCTGAATCTGTGTAATGGGGCCTGTAACGAGACGAGCAGCGTACTCAGTAAGGTCTTTGTTGAGTGTAGACCCCTCGAATTGGTCAAAGAATGCACGTCCAATCGCACGCTTAGCAACATCTAACAAGGAGTTAACCTGAGTGGAGCTGTCCATATTGAGGTATAAGTCTGCCTCTTTATTGTAGCGCTCGACGCCCTCAGTAAGCTCACGAATGTAATCATCAATGCTGAGGCGGTAATCCTCATTCATATAGATAGGCTTGTTGCGGTTAGCACGCATTCTGATAGAGAGCTCTCGGTACTGGGCCTTGTATTCTTCGGGAACTGTAAGCGATCCAAAAGCATCAGTAAGCATGGTGCGGTCGACTTTATCGCCCTTGCCACTCTTGATTCTATCTTCAGCTTCTATATAGCCTTTAAGTGCATAGTAAGTAGACACTTCATCTCCGGTCATTCCGGAAGCTCTAAGTGCCTTAGTAGCCGCAGTGTACTCTTCAAGGACTGCGGAATATTCTGCGGTGTAATTAGCATACGCCTTTTCACGAGTCTCAACTAATCTCTGATAACGCTCAAAGACTTTCTGATACTCTGCAAACTCTTCGTTTGTAAGAGGGCGCTGCTTATCAAGTTCTATAAACTCTCTGAGCTGGTCTTCTACAGCAGTCAGCTTACGGTTGATAACATTGGTAGGACTGTTGAGGTCGTACTCTCTGTCACGGGACATCTGCTGTAACTGTGCAGCATAGCTGTCTACGATTTTACGCTGTTCATCAACGCTGTCGCTCTGCGCATATCTGTATAAGCGTCCGGTAACAGTGTCATACAGCACGTACTTATCTTCTGCACCGATGCCTGCCAAGCGGTCACGGCCTATTGTGGCGTACTGCTGAGGGATATTTGATGCAGACATGGAGAACTTCGTATGCTGAATAGCATCTCCGTCCTCAATAACCCACAACTGCATTGTGCCGTTAGTGAGGCCATTAGTAACCTGCTGGTATGTGGTAGAGGTAACAGTGTTAACATTCCACTTGGTGTTACCCTTTACATTACTACCTGAACGGTTCACATCATAGGTATCACGGATATCATTATCTGAGTAACGCTTCTTGGTTGCATCCTGCAATGTGCTCAACAGTGCAGCCATGTCAGCTTTCTGACTGGAATGTAATCCTGCAAGCCCATTGAGCTTCTCATTACGCAGCATCCATGTGTATGTTTCAGGGAAACGCCTAGCATTCTCTTCAACTGTACGTGCAAAGTCAGGCTTTACTTCAACATCAGGAAGGTTGTTCATGTACTGCACAAACCAATTATCAGCATACGCTGTACGAGGTGCAGGCATGGTTGAACTAGGGACATACGAAGTAAGCGCTGAGGTAATTCCTGAAAGCGCACCTATATTTCCTGCTGTTGACGTAGTGCTTGCAATCCTGCTTACAATCTTAGGTGTGGCGGGAACAACAGTAGGAAGCACTACAGGCTGCGCTGCTGGTTTAGGCGCAGGAGTAGGTGAATGTGTAGATGTAGAGTGTGAGGATGTACCCGATGAGCCCGACGAACCTCCGGATGAACTAGGTCTAGCCGCTTGTGCACCTGCTACAGCTGCTTGGGTGGCAGCAGACGTAGCAGGCTTAGGGGCTGGAGAGCTAGAATGTGAGGTATTTGTCTGCGTCGAGGGTTTGGACGTAGATGACGAGCTTGAGTGCGAAGTGTTTGAGTGCGTCGAAGGCTTAGACGCAGGCTTCGACGAAGATGAGGAGCTGGATGGCTTCTTAGCAGCGGCAGCACCCGCAGCTGCACCTGCAGCGGCACCCGAAGATTTCTTCTTGCCGCCTGCATCGTTGACCATGGTGTTGACTTTACTAAGTGCCATATTAACTCCTTACTTTACGGTGTATCCACCGGAATAATTAATGTTCTGTGTCTGATTCTTTTCAGAAGCATACTTCTGTGCTTCGGCTGCTTCAACAGCTGCACGGATAGCTGCAATAGCAGACTGCGTATTGTTGTATACGCCTGCGCCAGCTGCACCGAGTGTGCCAGCTTTGTTGGCATCTGCGGTGTACTTGTTAGCACCGTAACCTGCATAATCTGTATTGAGCGCCTGATTGTAACCAAGGCGTGCGGTGAGCTCCTGAATTTCATCATTGAACAACTGATGGGCCATAGATCCGATTGTATTACCCATCTCGTTGCTGTACTGAAGTGCTTTAGCAGAATCCTCTTTGAGCTGTGCTGCGTAGTTATTAGCGAGGTTCTGTCTATCAACTGCCAGCTGTGTTGCTTCATCACCTGCCTGCTGAGTAAATCCTAAGATGGCACTCAGCGCATTAGCGGCCTGCATACCTTTGTTAGCTCCGGTAGCAACAGCTGAACGGAATGTCTGCCGTATTGCATCGAGGGCTGTGTTCTGAGCATCGCTTAAGTTCTTGTAGTACTTACGTTCTGCTCCAGACCCTGCCTCAGTACGCATGGCAGCTTTTGTTGCATCTTGATATATCTTCTCTATTTCGTTTCTGTCATATGTGAAGTTGACTCCGAGCTCATTTGAAAGCTGTTCGGCGTCCCTAATGTCAGTGGTGTTGAGAGGTGTATAATCAGGACGCGTATATGTGTCGCCTGTTGAGAAGGCGCTGCGTAACAGGTTTATCAATTCGGATAATGACTGCGTGGAATTGTTCAATGTAGGTGTAGCAGCATCTGCCATAATTTACCTCCTTATAAAAATAGCCTACCCTTATACACTAAGTATATACGAGTGGGCAAGGATTTTCAAGACTATTGTGCACTCCAACCCACACATCACGGGGATGATGTGCGGGCCGAGAAAGGAGTACCACAAAATGAAAAGAAAGAAGCGGGCGTGGGTATTAGCTTAATAAGCTTGTCCAAGTCTTAGGGCCGCATACACCATCGGGAGCACCACAGTCTTTGTGGGTCTTCTGATAGTCTGTAACTGCGCCTTTTGTCTGAGCACCAAAGATACCATCGACAGCACCGCACTTAAACCCTAAGTTATTAAGTAACCACTGCAGGAGCTTAACGTCATCATTCTGACTGCCACTCTTGCAGATAATCTTTTCTACTGTAACCTTACAGGTGGGCTCTACAGGCTTAGGAACTACACCATCTGCGTACAGTATATCCATATCAACATTGCCGTTGATTCCGGGAACCTTGCCCTTGGAAGAATACTGCCATATCCTGCAGTTCATGTAAGGCTTGCTAGCCCAATAAGCTAACCAAAAAGGATACTTTGTAAGCTCGTTCTTATACATAACATGCTCAAAGAAATCCTGATTAGCATAGATGCCTGCCTCATAACCTGTGCGCTTCATCATCTCACAGAACTGAATGCACATGTCTGTAATCAGTCTGCGATTGTTGTAAACATCTAAGCCATGCTTAGCTTTGTAGTGGTCCATATCTTCCATATCGAACCATACGCCAAGCGGAGGCTTCTTGCCATCAAGCATACGAAGTGTGTGTTTAACTTCGCCTGTGACAGCATCGAGGTTTAAGGCATAGCTGTAAATGTACGCACCCCAGCGAATTCCAAGCTTCTCACAAGCTGCTACATTCTCTTTGAACTTGGGGTCATCCTGATGTGGGGCATCGCCGCCCCAGCCTAAACGGATGATAGCGAACTTAATTCCGGACTTCTTGACCTGCTCCCAATCAATATTGCCCTGTGAATTAGATACGTCTATACCTGATATCGAACTCATGCAGCCTCCTTATTTTCGTCGGGCTTGTGAGCAGCATCGACATATGCTTCACATGCAGCGTAGATAGCAGCTGAGAGGATGCCACACACGATACCGACTGTTGTTACAACAGTGTTTTCGAGATGGAGGCCTGCAACACTAGCTGCAACGGAGCCAGTAAAAGCTGCAACACAGATCCAAAACTTACGTGATGTTAACTTATTTCTCATAGTTTTCACTCCTTTTTAATATTGAATATTTTTATTAACGCACACAGTAAGAACTCTCCACCGAACGCAGCATACACACAAGTTGTAAGCGTGTCATGAGAGTATCCTGTGAGTGTACTAACAATAAATTCAGCCATAGTGTACAATAGCAAGCACACGATGCAGAAGATTACATACTTGCTTAGTTTTGATAAAGGCTTCTTCTTGTGCTTCACACTGTCACCTCTGTTTTGATGGGAAGTTTAACAGCTCATCACAGCGTGCATCGAGTACCTGATTGTCACCTCTGAGCTCATGGTAAGCCTTGTATTGATTAACCCACTCTGTGAGTTCATCCTGCCATACAAAGCCACGCTCTTTTATGAGGTAGTACCTGTCAAGTAGCTGCCCACGCATCTGTGCTTTCTGTGCGTTTTCAACAACTCCCATACGTTTGATAAATCCGTAGCAGGACTTAACACACCAACTCACCATCAAAAACATAGAGGGCATTCCTAAGTCCCCTAAAGCACTCGCAATATCTTTAATCGTTACGTCCATACACTCACCTCCTTACTACCACTGCGCAAGAATTAATGCCGGGCTGCCATCAACAGTTCCAGTATATGCTGTCGTACCTACTTCGGTATTTACAGATAGCGTATGAGCAGTAGCATCATAGTTATATGAAAGTACATCAGCAAATTCTATCTCGCTACTATTTGAGACACCATTCCTGTAGTAAGTTATTTGCACGCCTGTAACTTGAAAAGAACTTCTTTTTAGTATGGCTTCTAATGCAGGGTTTTGTGCAAAAAATGCTACATGTAGTATTGGATCTGCTCCTTGCTCATGACGAGTAACCACTCCGAGCATTGTGAACGCAGTGCCTGCAGGTGCGAAGGTAGCAGGATTTGAGAGTGCAGCTAGCTGCGTCTTTAATTTACCAACAGCTTCACGCAATCCCGGAAGGGATGCAGGTTCTGCATCACCGGCGCTATTATAGTAATCTGATAGCAACTGAGCAGGATTGCTAGAAAAGTCCTGTGGAGTTGTAAGAATTGGTAGAAACGTTATGGGAGGTCCGGAATGATTAAAGCGGGCCATAAATACAACTTCAACACGTGCACGTATAACTCCAGCAGAACTGGCAGGCGCTATAAACGTACCAGAAGGGGATGCGCTAGTAAAGCTAGCAATAATAGGAGATCCTGCCGCGTTCATATTACGTATATCAAACATCAGGTCAGACAGGCTGTTGGTCGGATCTTTAAAAGACGCGTAATAACGCTGCCTACTCTGTAATGAAACTTCAAACAAAGTTTTTGTAATAGCGGCTGTGTTTGTGCCGTCTCCAAATGCCCAGCATTTGCAGCCGCCGCTATAAGTTACCTTGAGGCCATATGTATCTGCGGTGCTGGTCCCAAAATGGGCTAGGATTTCAGACGTAGCATGTCCTACAATATATGCTCCTGCCGTACCTATTGGAGGCTCAAGTAATCCTGCACGCACATATGCATCATCTGCGAGATCATCAGCAGCGTGTGCTGTAGTAAGTGCATTATCAGCAGTTGTCTGGGTGCTCGTGAGTGCAGCCTTCAGTTCATTTACAGCGCCTGAAATTGTTTGAGCAGTAGTGCTCAATACTTCAGTACCTATCTTTAAAAGTTGTTTTAAATTAACTCTATGTGCTCCCATAATACCTCCTAAGCGTTAGTGTCCGATTGTTGCAAACAACACTGCGGGCACAGGAAGGACAACATCTCCTGAGTACACGACAATCATATCGTCAAAAACCATCATGTCGTACTGTCCGGTGGACACTGTGAACTGTCCTGTAGCTCCAGTCTGTGCAGTATACAAAACAGAACCGATGACTCTAGGATGATGGTTACCCCTTGCACTCATCTGTGCATAACCTACAGGAAGTTTTATCAATCCAATATGATTTGTTATCGAAAAACCATAACAAACTATACCCGGCATATTAGTAGCAGCACTGAAGTTGCTTAAGGCATTTAAAGGAATGAACTCTCTTACTGCAGCGCGTAACGGATCACTGCTTATACTTTCCGCTAAGGCATTACGATTCTGTAGATTCAGTATATCGTTTTGGGTGACTTGCGAAGCTACAGCAGTAGGCACCAACATAACTGCGTATGCAGGAGCATGTGCAAAACTCGTACCTGCGTGAGATATACGCACACGCACACGAGCAGCTGTGTCTAAAACAAAGCTTCCAGTATACTTGGCTCCTGTACCGCTGTTACCCGCAGCGACTGTTCTAATAATAACGCCAGTATCTACATTCAATACTGAAAAGGAGGCCGGATAATTATCAATGCTCCAAACGATAAGCGTGTAATTTCCTGCTTGGAGCGCTATATCTCCTACATGTATAGCATAAGCACTATTCGGAAAAGGGGTTCCTGTTAACACTACACGTCCCGCACTATTAACAGTACAATGAACCTGCTTAGTTTGTGAGTTAACGTCTACCTGCCCGCACCAGCCTTCCATGAGTGGAATCAAGTTGTATCCTCGCATTTGCGCACTAATTTTTTCAGTAGCAGCAAATGCATTTGCTTCAGCAGCATTTTCGCTAGCTTCTGTTACAGCGCTCTTCAGCTCATTTACAGCACCTGAGAGCGTATGTGCAGTAGTATTGAGAACTTCTGAACCTATCTTCAATAGGTCTTTTAGGCGTACTGCAAAATTAGCCATTGTTTTCCTCCTCTTCCCAATGTAACCACAGGTCATCGGTTTCTGTACCAGCGGCATTCTTGTTATCTACGTAGCAAGTGCTTAACTTAGCGTTTGTCTGTACAGCTTTTGTCCAAGCATTATTCGCTGTCAGTGAAACGTTACCTAAGAGTTTGTTAAGCGCTCTAATCTTATTGTTGATAGTCATTATACAAGCTGCTATAGCATTGCCGATAGTTGTAAACTCTGCAGCATCCCACGCAGCAATGTAGGTAAGAACATCTGCGAGAGCAGATGCACTATAATCAATAGAGCTGGTATCTACCGTCAAAATGCAGTACTTGTTGTGCGCAAGTGCTTCATCGATTACAGCACGTACAGCTACGGTATCAATGGTATGGGTGGCATCTATGCGCAATACCGGAAGCGTAGCAGTGTAGTCTTCTTCATAAAACGCCTCTGAATCAACTGCTTCTGTTGATGTTTGAATATTTACTGCATACTTATAAGAGGCAGCGGCGGCATTAATAACGTCTTCATTCTGAATGCCTCCGGGGTATACAAATACACCGGGTGCGTTAAAATTCTCAGCCATGTAGTCCTCAGCTCGGTCCATGATGTCATAGGCAGCATCATAACTCAAGGACTCCAAAGACGAACCATCATTACCAACGGTGTTCATACCGTGCCCTGCAATTTTAAGAGCCTGTAATTGTGCAAGCGTAGGATATGCCGCAGATGCTCCAACAAGAGCAGTGGCTACACAGAAGTCGCCAGCAATCTCGTGGGCATCTAAGAAATCCTTAAAGCTCAATGCACTGGCCTGATAGTCCAAGTTGAGCACTGAGAAGAGTGGATTGTTAAGTGCTGCACTTGTCTTGTTGACAACTGAAGCAGCAAGGGCTGCAATTTCAGCACGAACAGCTTCTGTAAGAGCTTCCTGCAACTGCTCGACACTGATGTCTGCAATGGCATCGGGAATACCCTCCGTCTGTAAGTACTGTAACCAACGTGCGTTATTATCTCCCTGTGCGATTAAGAGATTCAACAGAGCGTTGAACTCCACTGCAGAGAGGATTTCACGCGACTTATAGTTTAAGGTTTTATTAATATATATCGGTGTAAACTGTTCAGCCATTGAGATTTCCTCCTAAATCTAGTATAGGACAAACTATATATAGTAGTCAATGCTAACGTGCAAACATAACACGGTAAACCCAGTTGATGTACAGGAGCTCAAATGGAAGCTCGTTCTTGCTGAGCAGCTGTACTGCGCCACCATATCCCTTGCCTGCGACTTTAAAGCGAACCTTATGTACAGTGATGTCGGGGAAGGCGGCAGTGTCAAGCTCCCACGTATCGAACTCTGTGAGCGCAGGAGTCTGCAATTCTTCATCGAGCACGCGGTCAACATACGCATCACCGTAGTTAGGATCGTTAGGGTCCGTTATGTGCGTAACCACGTATCTGTACATTGATGTGGTGTCTACGTCATCAACTGTAAAGGTTGTATGGAAATACAGGTGCTGACTGTTCAAGACGTTGACACTGAACTGTATCTCTCTAAAACGCTTTTTAAGGCTCTCACTGAAGTCTCTGTAACCTGTATCTATGAACTGCCAGTTACCTAACTCACGATGAACGTCTAAAGGAAAATCATCGTTAGGCGCAGTGCTATCAGCCTGTACTACACATGTGCGCAGTACGCCTGCCAACGCATAAAGGTGTGCGAATACAACCTCTCCAGTTGCAGAAGGAGTGTATACACACATACGATAGGGACCTGCCTGATAGAGGTAAATTGTCCACGCTCTAAGTACCGTATCATAGTTGAGGCAAGTATCAACAATCCACTGATGTGTTACACCATGTGTGTCATGTACAGCGCACTGTAACTTATACACGTTACGTACCTGCGTATTAGCTACGTAAGTACAGTAGTCCAACAACGTGAGCTGAATAGGATTGTGATAAGAGTCAGCGGTAAAATTGTACACACTGTTCAAAACTTCCGCAAGCACCTTAGGAAGACTGTTGAACATCTGCTCCACTGCACGAGATACAGGTGCAAGCTGTGTAGTCTGTGCGCCATTTTGATTGTTTGGAACTATCATATAATAGAAGTTTCCGGACTTAAAGTACACCATGTTCTGTACCACGAGCACTGTGTTTGCATCTGCGGGCTCCATGTTGAGTCTGGACTGGATACACTCTGAGGTGTACGAGAGGCCATCGTCATTGTATGTGAGCTTATACAACGCATCCTTAGTGAACACTAAGAGACTGGACAAGTAAGGCACTGCGCAGATGATATCGGATGTGAATATTTCGCAGTTATTAGGATAGGGCATATACCCGGGGTCGTTGACTTCAGACACAAACAGTGTGGTTTTAGCTCCTGTAACACCCCACACAACTAAGCGCTGCTGCCATGTGCACATACCTGTAGCAGTAGCGACATTGTATGCAACTGCATCCAAGTTAAGCACTGTGCTGTTTGCATTGCTCGTGAGGTAGTAAGATGCGAGAGTAGTTACCTGATTAGGAGTAAGGTACTCATCCTTGGTGATGAGGGCCTGTAAGGTAGGGTCGCTCTCCCACTCTGCGTCTTGACTAGCCATCTCTGACTTCTTGTACAAGCGTACAATAATTGAGAAGGCTGTGTAAGAAGGCGTATATGCAAATGAAATATCACTGCCGGGAGTATACTCTGTTGAGCCACGAACCTTCTTAATTACTTCCGGATCTGCGCTATTGTTCAAATCCTGAACTTCCCACTGCACTAGATACTTATCCTCATTATCCACATCTGCCTGTGGATATCTGTAGTACAGTTTGAAGATGATAGGCGTACCGGGACGTGCTGTAAGGAGCAGTGTGCCATCTTCAGCGTACGGAATAACACCTGTAAGCTGAATAGCGCCTGTACCGGAAACAGTGTTTACAAAGGAGTAAGGATTGTCCTTCCACATATTGTAGCCATAGTTCATGGCCTGTGTAGGCTGTATCTCTGTAGGAGATACCTCTTCAACCCACCAAGAGATGCCCCAGTCCTGTGATAGATGTCCGGGAGCAGCAGTAGATTTAAACTGCGCTACAAGCCTGCCAAGGATATTCTTCGTAGCTGTGTGTACGAATACATATGTGTTGCCTTCCAAGCTGGTAAAAATGCCATCACGTGCAACGTTGTCACTGAGGGAGCCGTCAGCTGTGCGGAAGCCTTGCAGCTCTGTGAACCACGGCTTAGTTGTGAGTGCTCCTGCAATAGGAGTAGGGCACTCATTGTATGCGTCGTATCCGGAAATACCAAGCTCAGGCTGTTCAGCACCAAGCTTAAATGCATTCTCGACTACAAGATAAGAGTTTGCTAAGTCAAAACTGCGCACTCCATTAACCTCAGTGGAAGCTCCGACAATGTAGTACTTGCAGAGCTTGACATCTTCAGAGGTTTCTGAGGGTGCCTGTATAAACATTGCGGAAGCGTGGTGGATACAGTAGTCATGCAGCGGAAAAACTGCAGAAACTTCCAAGGAGTCACCTAACATATGTAGGCCACCCCTCGGAACAAGACATTCACCATCATTTTTAATGTCGAAATTAACAATAGATTTAGCATAGCCTGCGGCGTGTGGTGCATCTGTGAACCGCATACCGGAAGAAAAATTGTCGACGTTAGTAACATAACGCGTGCGGTGTGCATTCCTAGCAGTGTTCTTAAAAAGCACTGTTCCTGCCATGGTTAATCCTCCTCATCTTCCCAGTTAATGCCAATGTTTCCACTCAAATCCGCATCAAAGAACACACCTGCAAGAGCAATACTTGCAGCAGCTGCGGCTGCGGCTGACTGAGCGGCAGCTTCAGCGGAAGCAGAAGCGCTCTGAGCTGAACCTGCAGCATTCTGTGCGGCTGTTAATGCAGAGGATTCTGACTGACCTGCAGCTGTAGCGCTGTCTGCGGCATCTGAAGCGCTATCGGCTGCATCCGAAGCGCTGGCTGCTGCGTCTGAGGCACTGGAAGCAGCGGCTGTAGCGCTGTTGCCTGCCTGTGTCGCAGCGGATTCTGCCTGCGTCTTTGCCTGAGTCGCAGCTGTAGCAGCCTGAGTTGCGGTCCGTACTGCGGAATCAAGGTTTGTTGCCGATGTCTGTGCGGCCTGCGCACTACCAGCAGCTGCAGAAGCAGCGGCTTCGGCATCGGACTTGTTGTTTAGAGTCTGTGTAACCGCTGCATCAACAGTATCAACTACGCCTTCAACGGTTTCTTGGGCGGCTTCAGCAGCTTCCTGCGCAGCTTCTGCTGCAATAAGGGCCTGCTCTGCACGCTCTGCGTAACCTTCGATGGTTCCTGCGGCGGCAATAGCAGCTTGTGTAGCAGCTTCGGCAGCTTCTGTAGCTTCTGCAGCCTGTTCCACAGCTTCCGAGACTCTATCAGCTGAATTGAATGCGCGGGTTGCTGATTGCTCTGCGGCAGCAGCACTGTCTGCAGCGGCATTTCTGTAGGATAATGCCTGCTCTGCACGAGTATCTGCAAGCTCTGAGGCATTATTAACTTGATCTGATACAGTCTGCAACTGCACAATAGCACTTTCAACTGCGGTTTGTGTGCGCTGTAGTTCAATAGATGTCTCTCTCAAACCACCTGCTTTACTCTCAAAGTATGTCTGATAAGCAGTTGTGAGTGCATCCATGGCTTCTGCAAGTGCCAGTGCAATACCGTTACTGTTAACAGCCTTGTCACTGCCTACGGTAGGCTCGCTGTCATATTTAAGAGCGTCCTGTTTACCATTCCAGTACGCTTTTTCCTCATCTGTAACCCCATACTTCTGTATAAAAGGGTCAGGATTAATAGGCTTATGTGTAGGGCCGTCCCATCTTCCCATAGCATCCTCCTAATTTATGTCACACACTAAGCCACGGAAGCCTAGCGTATCATTGTCTTCTGCACCAATAATGCTTCCTGCTTCAGGATCAGACTGATACTCCGCAGGAATCTTATACAGCATATCGCGCATCATTAAGAACTTGCCTTCTTCAAAGTCCTTCTGATACTGAGGTGCTGTAGATAAACCCTCTTCATCCATAACGTAGAACTTCCAAGCAGCACCGGGTATAACCACCTGCCTGATGTATTTATCAGGAAAGAAGTCATACTTCGCATCTGCAGCGGTAACATCTATGTCTGAGAAGCTAGGGTAAATTGTATTTAATTTTGCATTAATACTGTCAATAGCTGCATCTAAGTAAGGGAGCATTTCTCTTATAGACAAACTCTCACCTGCTAAGGTGGTATTGAACAGCTGCTGTACTTTTGTTATAAGCATAGTCCCTCCAAATAAAATAGGGGACTAGACGTTAATCCAGTCCCCTAAGTGTTGGAATTACACACGGTGGATAAGGCTTTTCTCTCCAGCGTATGACTCATGATTTGCTGCGACATTAGCCATGTTGCTGCGCATGTTTCGCTGCTCATCGATGCGAGAAATACGTTCTCTGAAAACTGCTGCAAAAGATTCGGGAATTTCATACTGCTGTCCATCAAGAGGTACGTGTATTGCAATACCGTTAAGGATGATTGCCATCACGTTGCCGAAGTAAGGACGATACATGGGAGAGCCCTGTACGGTCACTTTCTTTTCGGCCTTGTAATAGTCTGCACACGCGAGACGCTTATTCTTAAGTGTCTCTACCTTCTGAGTCAGCTCATGTACGAGCTCCTTCTGCATACCCTCTTCTACAGCGGCAGCCAGTGACTGTGTTTTTCGACTAGAATTAGCCATCATTTATCTCCTTTGCGTGGGCGCACCCACGCAGCTCATTACACATTGAGCTGGGTAGGTACGTTGATGTAGTCAACAACAGCCTCAGTTCTAACTGAACCGAAACCTACGCTGTTGATCTTAAATCCGATGGACTGTCTCTGATCGATAGGGTCAAGCACACCTGTAGAGCCGAGAGGCTTTACATACATCTTGGCATTACCTTCACCTGCAAGACCTGTTCTTGCAAGAGCGTCTTTACCAAGGATGACAGTATGCTGTACCTTAAGGATTGAGAATCCATTAGCTACAGTAGCCTCAGCACCTGCATCATAGTCAGTATGTGCAGGGATGTAGGAAGCGGGCTTACCTGTACGAGAGTCGTTCTCATAACCTGCTGCGATAGCTGCAGCAGCCGCTGTAACCTCTACCTCCTTGAACTCGATGTAGGTCGTACCATCATTAGCGAGGGTGTAACCTGCATCTGCAGAAGCATCGGGAGCCACCTCCTTGTACTGAATGAAGTAGTACTTACCGTCTGCCTTCATATAAGTGCAAGTTGTAGGGCAGTTCATAACTTCATAGAAGTCAAAACCGAACAAAGGAATAAGTACGCCATTGTCGTACATGCTCTTTGTGGTCTGATTGATCTTCATGTAGTTCTGTACATACTCATCATCGAGCATGTCGTAGGTGAACTCAGGAGATACAAGCACATGGAACTTACCGTTTGAACGAGGCTTAACGAGCTGCTTCTTAAGAGACAGTCCGATGAGTCTGAGGTCAGCGATTGTAGGCTTAGACCAAGGCCTAAGTGAACCCTGATTGGGAACAGCGCCTGCAAAGAACTTCTGTGCAACAGTAAGAAGTGTGTGCTGTGCGAGTAAGTCAAGGGTTTCGATTGCAACGATGGAGTACTCCTTGGAGTAGTGAGCCACTACAGGGTCAACTACCTTGAAGTCTACCTTGTCGGTGAACTCCATGTAACGACCGTACTGGTCAGCTTCCATCTCGTACTTCTCTACTGAACCCTTATCTGATACAGGGGGAACGCCCTCTGTAAGAGGTACTGTATGTGCACGGAGAGGTGCCCATCTACGTACCATGAGTTTATCCGCCTTCTCCTGAATAGGCATCTCATCAGCATATCTGTAATATGAATACTGATTTGCATCTAAGCGGATAGTGTCAAGCAACTGCTTGCTGTAGAACACTTCGGGGTTAATCATACCCGGTCCGTGCTCATTGACCCAGTTAACGACTGAGTTAATATCTGCTGTCGAATTCAGATACATTTCAATTCCTCCTCAAAGTTTTGTGTTGTTGATATTTATTTAGGCATACCGGCAAGTAATGTGTCTAAGGCTGCAACAGTATCAATCTTGTCGCCGCTGCCACCATTACTTCCCTGCTGCTGTCCGGGTTGTGTACTGGACTCGTTTGCCGCACTGTCCTTCTTCAACGCTGCTTCAACTGCTTTCTGCACCTCAGCCTTAAGTATATCGTCGTAGTGTAACATCTTGTACTCTGCAACAACATCAATGGCCTGTGTGAAGGGGTTCTTACCCTGCTTCTCAAGCTCTACAGCAAAATCCTTAAGCTGGTCTGTAGTCAGTCCATAAGTGTCCATGATCTTCTGGAATCCTACAGCTGCAGCATCCTGAAGACGCTGGCGCTTCAATTCATTGCTGTCTGCCTCAAGTGCTTCAAGCTTCTGTAGTAATTCTACAGGAACGTGATCCTTCTCTGCCATCTTTTGAATAGCAGCATCGGTCAGCTTGGTTTTCAAGTCCTTGGCATCGGTAAATTCAATTCCGTTTGCCTTGGCTACTTTTTCAAGTAGGCTCTCAAGTGATTTGATTTCGGTTCGCATCTGTCCGAATGCGAAGTTGCGCTGATCTTCTTTAGAAGGTTTATTCTCGGAACCGTTTCCGTCGCCTTCTGCAGGAGGGTCTGCGGGCTCCTGCTTGTTCTCAGCAGGAGGATTGTTTGCGTCTGTGTTACCTGTGTTTTCGCCGGAACCGCCATTGCCCATCTGGTCAAGTAGCGCGTCGAGCCCTGCTGCATCAAGTGTGCCGCCTGCTCCTTCGGCTGCGCCTCCCTCATCCGACGCGGAATAAGGTGTGACGAATAAACTGATATCTCTCATCAAACCGTGTCCTTTCTTAGTGGTGCGGCTGTCACCAACAAACACATCCTTCGAGGGGGATGGTTCCCTACATCTATAATGTAGCACTACATATAGTAGTGTGTCAAACAAAATTTCAAAAAATATACAAAATTTAGGAGTTGCTGGCACATTTACCAACAACTCCTGTATTTTTACATTATTCCGGGTGCGGGCTGCATAGCTCCGGGCTGCTGCATTGCTGCTGCCTGCTCCTCCACGACATCCGGTCGAGATGACTGTGACTGTCGTGCCATGGTATCAGCTGTAACAGCGAGTGCCTCTTCAGGGCCCATGCCCTTTTCAACAAGCCCAGCGTACTGTGTAACTGCCTGAGCAACCATGGCTGTCCAGTTCTGGGTTCGCTGGATACCCATACGCTCCTGCATGTACTCACGCAGCGGGATATCCTGCATCATGAGCCACTCTTCAGGGGTAATCAGGTCAACATCAATGCCCTGACCCTGATACTGCATCTGCATTTCCATGAGATGATTAGCCATGGCTTCCACTCTCGACTTGTTCTTAGGAAGCTCTGAACTGATGCTCACCTCATAGTTGAAGACGATTTCCGGGGAGATATGAGGAAAATCAATCTCAACGGTCTTCCATGTGAGGGACTTAGGGTCCTGTGTGTAATATGTACGAGGGCCTGAGTGGTGCAGGAAATTGTACACAATCAGTTCTGTCAAGCGCTGGCAGTAATCCTCATAGAGCTCAACCTTGGGAGCATCTATCATGGTTACTTGGTCAAGCATGTTCTCGATACCGCCAGTAGTAAGCACTGAACCTGTGTCACGTCCAGTGTATCTATCATCAACTCCGGTAACATCTTTGGTATCTGCTGCCAAGAATGCCATGCCCTGTACGGCCTGCTGTGTAGGCTGAGGGAACTGATGGTAATGTACGGCCTTGGATGCATCACCCTGTACTACGAAAGTACGGTCTGCATCATTACCATGCTTTACGAATGTGGCTACATTAATGCCCGAGTTTCCATTAACAAACCTCGGAGGGCGCTGATTCTTATACTCAGCTGTAAGTATGATGGAGGACATTATATTATAGGCGAGATTGTTACTAAAAATTTTAGCACACTCCGAGGTTCCAAACAAATCTCCTGCGGGCTCGTTACAGTAGAGCTCTGCAAATGGGAATGTAGCAGGCTTGATATCCTTCTTGCATAAGAGGACGTACTCATTATTCACGAGGTGAATCTCGTGGATGTGGCCTGCGTCATTAATCCAATATGTGTAGACGGTGTAGTAATCCTTCTGATTACGTGCATCCTTGGATACATGGTCAGTGTTGTTCTCAATGCCTGCGCCTGAACCGTCGACTACAGAAACCTTAGTAGCAAGGAATTCCTTAAAGGCTGCAGCGTAGGCATGGTTTGCAAGGAGCGCTGACTTATGGAAGCTGTCCCATGTTACGCACCAAGATGCTGTCTCTATTCCTGTAGCAAATGGATCACGCATAAAGTGCAGCGGGTTGATATTCTTAAGGACAATCTTACCCTTTTGGAATGTCTCCTGAGTACCACTAATGATGCTGTTGTCCCAACCTACTTGAGTGATACCGTAGTTGAGGAGGGCTGCACGCTCTCCAGCCTTACGCTGGTATCGGGTTACATGGGAAGTAGCCCAAATGTTCTCAAGCGCAATGTTAAGCTGCTCAACAACTGCTTTGTCTTTCTCTGATGTGGGCAGCAGGCGTGCTGACTTACCTACTGTGTATACAGAGGCAAACAAGTTGTTCTTTACACGAGAAACCATATTTGTGTCGGGGAGAATCTGATACTTAGGGAAAGTAGCGTTAACGGCTTTCCACAGTTTTCCTCGGTCAGTTGCATCAAGCTTCTGAGCTCTGCGCTGTGCTTCAGCGTACTCTGCTTTAGCAACCCTGAAGTTTTCTACCAGCTGTGCGATTGAAGTACAGTCCGGAAGAAGCTTCTCATTCAATGTCGTCTTCATCGTTGCTTATACCTCCGAAATCGTGGTTAATGGCCTGTATGATATCTGCAAAGTTGGGGACGGTTTCCTTATCGTCCTCAATAGCTTTCTGAATAGCTTCTAAATCTATGTCCTTCTGAGGAACGTCACCTGTGTGATGGATGTGTACCTCAACACATGCGTGCGAAATAATGTGTGCGGTTGCAACTACAGCTGCACAAATTATGAGTGTGGTTATAATCTGAATCATTACCATTCCGTCCTTTCATATACGTCGTATACCGGGTCGTCTCTGAGCTGTGGAGGACACCACTTGCCATCGTCATCATGCATGTCATCCAATCTGCTTAAATCGTGACCGTATCGGTCAAAGGAACCATACATGAGTTTGGCAGGATCTGCAGGCAGCGCCATAGCCATCCACTCCAAGGGGTTGATAGCGTGGTTGTTCTTATCCACAGGTTTATCTAAGGCACGGTTTGAAGCGTCACCTATCTTCTTAGGAGGGAACTTATAGTCCATAAGCTCTCCTATAAGGTAGGGACAGGTATCCATGATTTCCACCTTACCTGATTCCAAGTAGGTGTTAAGTCTGAAGACACGCGCCTCGATACTGATGTGTCCCGGCTGAAATGCAATTCCGTAATCTAAGAAGTGGTCATAGAGCGTCTTCTTATTGTAGTCTCGCTTAGCTCCGGACTTAGGGTCAAGGATAGGCATGGTGTAGTAGCCACCTGCCGGGATATCCTCAGTCTCCTTAAAGAAGATATCAGCCAGTTCCTCGATACTCCTGTTGTTAGTGTGGGCTTCCTTATAGATGATGAGCTTACCTCGCTTCTCATCTATAGCACCAAAGAGGTACACGAACTCATCACTAAGGCCGTAGTCACAAGCTACGAGTCGCAGCCAAGACTTATCAATCTCAAAGTGCGGAACTACACAGTTAACCGCATTGGGATATACTAAGCCTTCGGAATAACTGAAGGAACTGAAGATGTACCTTTTAATCCACCACCCCGGTTTGTTCTTACACTGCTGGTCAATGAACCCGGGAGGCAGGAAGGCGTTACAGTCCGTGGATGCTATGTGGCTGGAGATGTTGGCATCCTTAACATTATCTGCCACGTTGACCACATCAGTCACATGTCCTGCGGTCTGGATATCATCTGAAACGTAGAGCACCTCAGTCCGTACCCAACCTGAGTCAGGGTTGGATTCAATGATACCCTTACACCAAACGTCCTTGATTCGGGGAACCTCTAAGCCATTCTCAAGTGTGTCATAGATGATGTTGCCATCCTCGTCCCGCTCCGGTATGGAAGCTGCAAGGTTTCTCAGACGAGTCTTCAGCTGTACGAATGCCTCAGGGTCTACCTCTGATGCCTCGATAATAATGAACATGGTCAGGTTGTAAGAACGGAGTTTGTCTACGTCATCCAATGGACGGAACATAATTCTCGCTCCGTTAACCAGATCCATGAACTGCTTCTGTGTATTGACGCTCTTGACAAAGGCTTTGGGAATATCTGCCTCAATATCCCTCTTGATAGTCTGCTCGTACTGGGAAGATACGTTGGCTCCGATGAGGACGTTAGCGTTAGGTGTTGTGAAGATATGCTTGTACAGCTCCTCTCGGCTCGTCAGAGTCTTACCCGTGCCATAACCACCGAAGTTACCAACGAAGGTGTGTGGGTCCATGTGGACGCTGCTTTGGTGAGGCTGAGGAATGTACGTATTGATGTAGGTGTTACATCGCGTACATTCCATCCAGAACTCTGACTCACTGTCATTGAAAGCTATACTTTTCTTTGTAGGGCTCCCACATCGGGGGCATACTCTGAAATCTTTCATAGTTGGTTTAGTGTAACCTGAGATATTTAATGGAGAGAGCACCGACTAAAACAAGGGTGCCCACTAAGATTCCTAAGGCTCCGAGGCTACAGATTAGAATCAGCAGTAGCTTCATCGGCGGCCTCCATTTCTGCAACCTTAGCTTTGAGAAGTTCGTCCTCCTTCTTCAGGATTTCCTCAGTTAACTCAGGATGAAGTTCAAACTGAGGGAATGCATTCTCAAGGCATTTAGAGAAGGCAAGGTTGAGGCAGTCAAAGAGTTCCTTATCAATGGCCTCTGCCTCATCCGTGTCTTGGTACTGTTCTCTGGCGGTGTGGACCGCTGCAGTAATACCTGAGCAAGCAAGGTTTGCGATTTCCATAATTGTAGTAGGTTCACTTGTGAACATACCGTCTTCTGACATAACAACTGTAAGTTTCATATTTAAGTCCTCCTGTATTTTCATTATATATGCTGATGCGGTTGTTGGCAATATTTTTATTTGGGTAGATGGTGGGAATGTTTACTAATGCAAAACAAACAAACAAACAACCATCAGCATTTTATATCATACCTATATGACATATAATACTCATTTTAAAACCCACCCCTACCTAGTCGCGCTCCCCCTGCGTTCAGCGACTCATTTACCCCAATAGATATACGCAGCAAGTTTGCATAGGTATGCATAAGTCGTGGTTACGTAGGTTCAAATTTAGAACTTAGTTTCAATTTGGTCTTCCTCATTTTGACATTTTATATCGATTTGAGCCTTACCTTACTTTTTAAAAATTTTTTAGAGTATACATCTATATATGTATACACCTATATATTATATTATTAATATGGTAATAAAATAACATATGTTATATAAATCCTTTTATATAATAATAATATATATAGGTAAAAGAGTATACAAAAGCGTATACAAAATTTTTTTACCAACAAAGTACCCTCTTCCGATAAGGGGATTTCGTTAAATTGTTATCAATCTCATCATAAATTATTAAGCTCGTATATTTATGCAAACTATTGTATAATAATACGGATACTCCGTCGGCGTAGCCCGTGACAGTATTGTGGGCACATACAATACACGTGCCTCACAATACTAGATGTCACTACCAGGTGTTAGCTTAAAAACCTAGCAAGTGATGCTCCGTCTCACGACGCTCCCGCATTGTCGTGAGCTACGCAGCGCTCTATCCGTATATGCTTCACATCGTGTGAAGCATTACTCGTCCGCCTGCCAGTGCGCACATAACAGGCTAGAGTCGTCCCAAAGGGAACGCATACATCCGTGTATGCATTCCCAATGTGCCGACTATACCCTGTAAGTGCTTACATTTTATCACCGGTTTCACATAAGCGTTGCACGCACTGTTGTAAACACAGCACGTGCACCACTCCCTGTCTCATGCAAGTGTTACTCTACTCAGTGGCACGGTCGTTACGCCAAGTGAAACGCTTTGTAAGTCAAGGACTTCGCCGCACCCTTAGTTGCTCCGTCAAACATAATCATCTAGTGCGGCTCGCTGCTTCTGTTAACAAATTGTAAATCTTTCTCTAAAGAACGCGAGAAAGTTTTACAGTTTGTTAACAGACTCCAGCGATGCAAGCATCGTCCTTGACTGACACAGCAAGAAGTTCTCACGTTTGAAACTACCAAACGTGGAACTTCTACGGTGATGTAGGGGACGCCGTAAATAATAAATAGTTTCATCCGCAATGCGGGGAAAGGAAGGTAACATGAATAACATTACTACAAATCAGACAGTTGTTGGAGCATCCGTGGGTGTAGTTGAGGGAAAGGAGAACATCATGAACGCAAGAGAAGTATATCTCAAAGACCTTGCTAGAAGACGTGCTGAAAGAACAGAGGCACAGGCAAAGCAAGCGAAGTACAAAAACAATCAACCCAATAAGACTAGGGTTTGCAACAGAATCACAGTGGTTGAGTTCGACTACACAACCATGCCTTCAGTTGTAAAGATTCTTCGTACCGACAATGGGTATCATACAACTGAAACATATTCCGATAAAAAGGAGTTACACAACAGGCTTTGGTCAGTTGTCCACAGTCCTAAGTTACTCGGCTTAACAATCAAGACTAAGTACTTATCAAGCGACATCAAGAAAGTCATGTCCTATTGCAACATGGAAGGAATCGCTTGCACAGTTATCAATACTCTATCCGCACACTTTAACTCTCGTGCAGAGTTGGACGCGTGGGGATACGAGCGTACCATCCGTACTGAAGAGAGTGCTATGCGTGACGCTTGTTTCAATCTCATCCGCTTGCACGCACGTGAGTTACTGCCCTTCATCAATAGTCCTATGCTTCCTCAGATTGTACGTGACAAGTTGTACAGTATGGACTACGATGCAGAGATGTCCACTGCTACATACAGTGAGGGTATGAACCACGGTATCATTGAGACATCGAAGGGTAGGGAAGAGTGGTCACGTACGTACACCAAGTTCTACTCACGATACACACATGTAGATTCCTACACCGGTAGTGTATCTAATGAAACTTTATATGACTTGCTTAACGCTTACATCAACTGCAAGTTCTACACAGAGCATAACATCCCTTGCGAGGAGTCATGGAGACACGGCATCTCTATCTCTAACATTGATTCCTATACAAGCGAACAGATTACAGACCCCGTAAGAATCCACTTCGAGCGATTGGAAGATATCGTGGTTCCTGTTTCAGCATGTAGCGAAGGCTTACAAATGTACGTCAACTAACTCGCATCCCTACACAGAGCAGGTGAGCCTAGTTGCTCATCTGTTCTGTATTCTTTGGGTGTAATTATTAATCATATTCGCAATGACGAAAGGAGAAAACAATATGTCATTCCAGCTTACACACGACTTAACAGTTAAATCAAAGAACGTAGTACTTCCCGACGGTGAGTACAGTGCAATCGTTACTAAGGTATTCAAAGGCGATGATACATCCCTGCCTTACATTCAGTTCACTATCAATGGGAACTGTATCAAGTTCCTCAACATCGTTAGTGAGAAAGCGTTCGAGTATATCTCGGGTGCCATCAACACACAGCTCGACGTTGAGTACGCAAACGGTGAGAACCCCGACCCTATTGAATGGTTAGAGTCTCTCGTTGGTGCTAAACTCACGGTGTGGTTGCTCACCGAGTCCAATCCCGAGAACGGTAAGGTTTACCAGAACGTCAAGGTAACCAAACCTACCGGGTTCGACGCTATCATCAATGGCGCACTGTAAAGCAAACATCAGAGGAGCTTCGGCTCCTCTGATGTAGATGCTTTTTCTCTTCGAGAAAAGCATCGCAAGCCTTCGTAAACAGACCGCTCCGCTGACGCTTCGCGATCTACTCCGTAACATCGAACGAAGTAACCGAATCTGATCCGGCGATGCCGGACCAGATTTACCATCACCCAATCGACCCATCTACCCGGCCCCGCCTATCCCACTTACAGTGGGATACGCCGCGACCGTTATCGTACTTCGTACGATAAGAGCGCAAGGGGCACATCCCCTTGCATCCCCTGCCACTACCCATAACACTACTCGACCTGCGACAAGACCTACCTCAGTCCATGTCAACATTGCTACCGACAGGGGGTAGGGTATAAAATGTGTATAAATCATAATCAAACAACAATACCTCCCCCTCCCCAAGAAAAATTTAAAGGGGAGGGGACCCTTTCCCTAAGGAGGACCACACTATGATAGCAATCACTCTTAACAATCTCTTCGCAGCAACCATCATCCTTGTTTGCCTCATCGCACTCGTACTGGATATCATGGCATACGTAGCAGCAACCCATTCAATCGAAGCGCCTCAGAACGCTGAAGCCGAACTCCCTACATGGTGCTTACCGCCTAAGGTAAACAGAGAGCTTGTAGAGGACTTTGACCTCAACGAGATGCCTATCGCCTTCTTAGAACTCCTCACACTTGATAAAGCAGACGGTACTACACGACCTGCGCAATATCTCATAGAGGACGGAGAAATCACAGGAGTGATTATTGATGAAGACTAACTTCTATAACCAAGAGAAAGAATTCGTACCTATTAAAGGATACGAGCATGAGTATAAGATTAATCCTCACGGACAGATACTCAGTCTACTCACTGACCAATACGTGACTACCTCAGTAGATTCCAAAGGCTATCTGATAGTACGCTTATATAAAGATGGACACTGCAAAGTCAAACGTGTCCATATCCTTACAGCAGAAACCTTCATACCCAATCCTCAGAACTTACCCGTCGTAAACCATATTGACGGTAATAAGCAAAACCCGGATGTAACCAACCTAGAATGGACTACGTTCTCAGAAAACACCTTACACGCACACAGAACAGGACTCATAACAAAAACTAACAATCAAAAGGTTGTTCGTGGCGATGGTAGGGTGTACGCCAGTGTGACAGAAGCAGCAAAAGACAACAACATCAGCAAGTCAGCAATAAGCAAAGTCATATCCGGCGAACGTAGAACCGCAGGTGGATACACTTGGAGAAAGGAGAATGAAGATGGCTAATACACCTAAAGTCACAGCAGCCATGGTACTTACCTGTAAAGAGCGTTTAGAGAATCCTAAATACAGCAGGCTCACACAGGAAGAACAGGCAGCGCTCTTAGGAGTCCACGTCACTACTTACAGACGAATCTTAAATGGACGGTACGATCACTTACTCAAGGACGGCACAGCAATCAGGCCCTCACCCGAAAACGTAGTACATGCTACAATCGAGTATGAAGAGCTTGAGCATTTATTCGCATGTGAAGCAGCAATCAAAGACATTCTTGCAAACTCACACATCTCTACTCAGGATGAAACAGCACTGTTTTTCCCTACATTCACAGTGTACAACATCTTGAAGACACATCTACCGGATAGCGTTGCAGAACGCATTGACTATCTAAACGATACAAACGCATAGTGCGTTGTATATACAACATTCACTACATTATTATAAGGAGGAACGTAAAATGGAAATTTACGTAAACAACAACGTCGTTGTAGTAACAACAGAGATCCCCGCGGCTGTCATTGAGGATGCAGGTACAGACGGACACGCACTTCTTGACGAGAAGGGCAACACACTTTACACAGTTAAGCTCACAAAGGGCTGTAAATCAGCAGACTTCAGCAAATTCGGCTTCTGCGGTAACGCAGTTATCGATGGCAAGGTTGCAGCAGTAATCATTGAGCCTATCGGAACAACTCTCAAGGCTATCAAGAAGAAATACGGTCAGGCAGCAATCGCAGCTAAGCAGTTCATGCCCGTTATGCTCTCAGCAATCAATGCTTCAGCAGAGGCAGTTACACAGGCATTCACACCTTCTGCAGACCTCATTTTCTCACAGGCTGCTACAGAGGAAGTTACAGCTGAAGAGACAGCTGATGACGAAGCTGACACTGAGGAATAATTGACAGTCCGATCACAATCATCACGCGCCCTCTAGCACATAGGGGGCGCAACCTATTTCATTTTGGAGGAATCAAACATGATTAAATTGACTATTGGTACTAACACAGAGCGTAAAACCGTTATGGTTAACCCTAAGGACAACGCAAAAAACGTCCTCACTCAACAGGGTATCAACATCGACCGTACAGCAATGCACTTGAACGGTTCACTTATTCCCGCTGTTGACCTCAACAACACCTTTGAAGGCCTCGGCATCGCAGATGAATCCGAAGCAATGATTATCGCAGTTGTTAAGGCAGACTCAGCACAGTAAGCAATGTATTGGGCACTTCTATCTTAGAGGTGCCCTTTTTATTAAGGAGACTTTACTATGGCTTGGAAACGAATCGCAACAAATCTTTCACCTATTTTTCAGACAGCATGTGCCCGAGCATACAACCGAGTATCAACAATCCTGTACAAATCTCGTATCCCCTTTACTACATATGATGTACAGGATGCATTCTCATGGTTGATGTTTCCAATTTATGAAGGCGCTACTGAATTACAGTTTGAGATAGACGCACAGGTAAGAGTAAAATCTTACGTACTTCCCAAAGACGTGCCTATCGAAACTACCGCTGACCGATTTGTAAACAATTACATTGTGAACGATTCTCGAAACCGCTCACGCAGACATGTTATCATTATAAACACATCCACAAACAAAGCGCTTGAAGAACAAATCTGCGCTAAACTTGATGCGTTCACACAACGCGAAAGAGCACCACGTGAATCATTCTATCAAGTTTCTACTATCCCAGTTCCGGCATTAACGCTAACACCTGTACACCGTGTGCGCTGTTACGATAAAATATTCGTTAATGATGAAGGCGAAGTATTTGTCACAAACATCATCTTAACAAATCTTTACGGAACTGAGATCTGCTCACGCATAAGTGCAGCCTTACTAGCACAGTGTACAAGATATAAAGAGTTCGTAAACAACGATGAAATCTTTGCAGCCCTTGTAAAAGGATATGCCGAAGCAGATGCAGAAATAGTCAACAACTGCGTACATCAGATATACGATGCTAAACTAAATGAGCTCAACGCTGCACGTATGGCAGAAGCTGTCAAAACAATCACAACCTTAGCCACAAAAGACATTACAAAAGCTGCTGAACAAACAGTAGTAGAGGCACAGCGTCGTGTACAAAACATTGAAGAAGATTACAAAGACGCACTAGGTAGACTCCGCAATGCGCAGCTCAATCTCTTAGAAGCTATGACATTAGGAACAACCGAACGTGAGCAACAGATTGCAGACTTCTTAACCAGCATCACACCTAACATAACCCATCTTCAGAAAGGTGACAACAATGCCATCTACTTATCATACAAGACACCGTTATTATACTTTGAACCTAAGCACATGGAACTGATGCTCAACTCGTCTCGCCCTAATCCTTGTAACACTGCTCACCCTAGTATCAGAAGCCTGTTAAAAGAAGTATTTATAGATAAGACTTATCAATTCATCTTTGACACAGGTGTTGACATCGACTTACGTTACAATGATATCTACTACTGGGCTCCACCGACCAACATTGTTCTTCAGGGTATCCCTAATCCTCATCATAAGTACTACAACTGTTGGGGAGACAACAAGCCTTACATCAAGAAAGCACTCGTCGCTCATGATATGATAGCTGCAATCACACAGATAATCGCTGCATTCAGTGGCATGAACTTAACTGATACCGCAGTAGTTCGTAGGTTTGTAGAAGAAGAACTCATGACAGATTCTTACAAACGTATCCCTTGTCTCAAGAAATTAGCAACCGGAGAACTCTTTACTATTGAACAGTATTGTAACAATTACACCGCAGCACAGGAGGCTAACAATGCATAGTATAAGATTAAATGAGAAGAGCCTTGAAGAAATGATAGACCTTTTAAAGGAACAGTTTCAGAAGGCTAACAACACCACAGACAAGATTTCATTTACCTATAAATTTTCACATCCCGCAGAAGAGAAGGTGTGCTTAAAAATTGAAGAAGCAGCATGGAGAAAAATCAACGCACTCGTGGCAACCTGCGATAAAGAAGTCGCATGGCACTGCACCGCTACTAAGACTGATAGTTCGTACATTATTGAAGATGTGTTCGTCTTTCCTCAGATAATCAGTGCAGCAACCGTAACCACAGACGATACAGAATACGCTAAGTGGTTAATGGCTCTGCCCGATAATGTATTCAACAAGCTCAGAGTACACGGACACTCACACGTAAACATGGGCGTAACACCTTCCGGAACAGATACCACCTATCAGGAAAATATCCTCACAAACGTTAAAGACTTCTTTATCTTCATGATACAGAATAAGAAAGGTGATATCTGGAAAGCCATCTTTGACGTAGAAGCAAACGTAGTCTACGAAAATGAAGACATCCTCGTAATTACTCCGGATGTAACTGCAAATGTATGGGCTGCAGCACAGATAGAAACCTATGCAAAACCTGCAGTTATGCCTACAATAATACAGCAGCCTACAGTAACAGCAGCAAGCACTAAACCTAAAGCTGTTGTAAAAGAAAAAGGAAAAAGAGGCCGTTCGCCTAAAACAAAGACTGAACATGATTATGAACAGCTGTACATGCGTCAGTACTACGGTTACGGCTATCCTGAAGACTGGGATTAAATAAGGAGGCAATATGGACACTTCAAAAGTTTTAGAATATTTCGACCCCTCAGAATACAGATTCGCATACAATGTCATCGGTTGCGGAGCGATCGGTTCCCACGTGTGCGAACAGCTTACACGCTTAGGTATCACTGAAGTCCACATCTATGACTTCGATACCGTAGAAGCACACAATATCACCAATCAGATGTTCTGCGACAGTGACATCGGAATGAGCAAAGTCGATGCTTGTGAAGCTGCAATGAAAGCAATCAACCCGGAAATTACGGTTTACAAACATCCCGAAGGACTTACTCCTCCGTATGTAATCAACGGAATTTGCATCTTATGTGTAGATAACATCGACCTTAGACGTGAAATCGTAAAAGCTAATCAGTTCAATCCAAACTGCGCTGCCTTCTTAGATTTCAGAATGCGTTTAGTAGATGCACAGCACTACTTTGCAGATGCAAAGAACCGCTTTGAAGTAACAGAACTTCTGAACACCATGGCCTTCACACATGAAGAAGCCATGGACGCAACACCTAAGAGTGCGTGCGGTGTAGAACTCAGTGTAGTCTACACAGTCAAAGCAATCGTATCTTTTGGAATGGCAAACATGGTTAAATGGTTGATGTCGAGAGATGACTATAGAACCATGATGCAGGTAAACATGGACAGTTTCATAGTCGATGCTTTCAGAGCAAGACCCAGACCTACTGTCAACATTGCAGCCGACACGAAGTAAGGCATACTTTTTACTAAGGTGGGGTACAGGTAATCTTTTAAGTACCACTCCTAAATAAAATTTAAAGCCACCCCCCGGTCATAGAAAGGAGACACTATGTACATAAATTACTACAGTCGCTGCAGATACATGCCTAATGCTACCCCGGAACAACTTGAGAAAGAAAAAGAACGCAACCTCGGACGTATCGTAACCAAACATATTGGCAGTATGCAAATGTCAGAAAAACAATGGATCGCAATCTGTAAACTACAAGCTATCCTACATGACTATTGCATCGGACGTGTGTTTGCATTAGCCGTAGATGTTGAAAGATCATGGCAGACAGAATGTTACGATATGAGTTCACGCTATATTCAATTTGACATTCCTAAACGGAGAGGTGGCACTAGACATCTCTGTGCACCTGATGAAGAATTGATGCAACTCCAGAAACGAGTACTCCACGTACTGACTAAAGAGCTGCACATCCTACCTCATAATGCTGCACACGGTTTCACCCCACATCGTAACTGCAAGACAGCATTAGAGTATCATCGTAAGCATCACGCACGTTGGTTCTTAAAGTTAGATATCAAAGACTTCTTCCCAAGCACCACAGCTAACATGGTGTATCGTGCAATACGCGATAATGCCATACTACACCGATTAAACGATACATCTATAAATCGACTAATCAACTTCTGTGTACTTGACGAAACTTTACCTCAGGGTGCGCCAACGTCACCGTTCTTAACGAACCTTGTGATGCAGCCTTTCGATGAAGCTATTACAACGTACTGTAAAGTAAATCATCTGTGTTACACAAGATATGCAGATGACATCCTGATTACGAGCCCTACTACCTTTGAAATAGCCCCAGTCATCAATGATATAAAGAATATTCTTTTTGGCTTCTACACCATTAACGATGAGAAAACAAGATACGGCAGTTTCAACGGAAGAAACTGGAACCTCGGGCTTATGTATAATAATAAGTTTGAGATTACCGTAGGCCATGCCAAAAAGAAACTTGTTAAGAATCTCATACACAACTTTTTTACAAAACCTGAATGTCACACAGTTCAGAATTGGTTACACCTCATGGGTGTCGTCGGCTACTGCGCTTATATTGAACCGGAGTACTTCAACAAGTACCTCGAACAACTCAAGGCAGCAGAACTATAAAATGCGCTAGAAGATTACCTTGTATTACGATACAAGCCTCTGAATCAATTTCAGAGTGTCATGATAAGCAGATGTTTCTGCACTAGACCTGAGGTCCCCTGCAGCGCCTCCAGCCGCGGAAGGACACGCGGAGGAGGCGACTGCCAGGGTCGCTCAGGTCTACGTACAGTAATAAAATGGTAGCGCATAAAGGCAAGATAACACCTTGCCTGCTTACCAGACATTTTGATAACGACTATCCCATAAAGTCTCCTTTCAAAATGTCAACCCTTATAAGTTTAATCACTTCACTTAGAAGCCCCTTTAACTAGGTTAAAGGTATCCGCCTGTTTTTTTTTCATCGCATTAATATTGTTATAAGGGACTAAATACACAAGGAGGAATCGCAATGCGACGTGCAGAATACGAAGCAATGAAGAAATCGTTACAAGCTAAGTTAGCAGCACTTGAATCTGAGCCAATCGAAGAAGACTATAATCGTTGGACTCCTGAGACAGGTGAAACTTACTATCAGCTTGGCGATGAAGGAGATGTTTTTGAGAACCGTTGGAACGACAACCTCACAGATCAGTACCTCTACAACTTAGGCAACTGCTTCAGAACTAAAGAAGCAGCAGCATTCGCAGCTGAAACTCTCAAAGTTATAGCAGAGCTCAGAAACTTTGCAGACCCTGCAAATGTTTGGGATGGTAAAACACGTCATTACTATCTCGCATATAACTATGACAGAGATGCAATACTTATCTTAGGCGAACAGGGCGTTCGTACACATGACATCTACTTCAGCTCTATAAAAGTTGCAAATAAAGCAATTACAGAAATCGGAGAAGGTAGAATTAAGAAATACTATTTAGGTATTCTTTAAATTAAGTGACGCTTTAGAAGGTTACATTACCGCAACATGGCTGCTAACTAAGTTAGCACACACGCAATGTTATAAATGCATTCATCCGTACATGCAGCTCGTCTCCGTAGGAGACATTGAGCTGCAGTACGACGCTTAAAGTAAAGCGCACACATATGCCACACTTTAGTAAAGTTTATTCTGAATGAATACCCATTCAGATGTACTAACTAAGTTGGTACAAACACAAAGTCTTGAACACATGGCAGATCCGGAAGCCTCACTCCCTGAACGAGCCCAGAATGACGACGAATAAAATGCTATTCGTCGACATTCATGGGACCGTTCAGGAGTTCAGGTTCCGGATCTGCCACGGTATTAAAGTAAAGTGTGAATAATTTTATTTAGGAGGCACCTATGACTTACGATCCTTATCCAACTAAGTGTAATATCTGTGGCGGTCACGTCTCACTTACGACAACATTCATGATCTACGGACGTAACTATGGTACAGGATTGGTTTACAGTTGTGATAAGTGTGGTGCTAGGGTGGGCACATACCCGAGATTACCTGAGGAAAGAAAGAAAAAGAAACCACCGCGTGCAACCGGAATACTTGCAGATGAATACACACGTAACTTACGTATGAGGGCTCACGGTTATTTTGATAGCTTGTGGAGCGGTAAACGCAACAGTCTCAAAGTACGCGCACATTGTTATTGGACTCTTGCAGGTATCTTAGGTGTCCCCGAACCTCAAGCACACTTCGCTATGATGAACCGTGAAGAACTTAAGGATGCTCTCAGAACAATGCACGACCATTGGGATTATATGCTCGAAGACGCTAGTAACTTTGAACAAATGACCTTAGGAAAGGAGAAGAAATGAAATACGTATGGATAGTAATACTAGCAATACTTTACATATCTTGGGCGATCATGAGCGTTCAGGATTGCATTGAAGCATATAAATTTGCACGGGACGATTATTACCCTGCTATATATCGCTCAAAGAAACGACAGTTCCTTGCAAGCCTGCATCTGTATACTGTAATCTTTATAATCCTGCATGTCGTCATTTTATTTGTATATAGTCTTTCACAATATGTAGGTAAGCCGCCCTTAGGCCAGCCCCTATATCTTGTAGTTGACAGTAATATTAAGATGTTCTAAGATAAAAATACGGAGGTGAATCATGACCGAAGAAGAAAAGATTCGCCTTAACGAGATTATCTTTTGCAAACTCTTTCAGCAGTTACTTCGGCAACATGTTAATCCGATTAAGGTGTACGATTTAATCATTGCAGTAGCTGCTGTCGTGGGAGCTAACACAGCTGTCTTAGATACTGTTATCTCTAGCATCTTGGATAATGACCGACACTATATGCCAACCAAAGAAGAGTATGCGTACCTTCTTAGGAAGTCTGATGTACCTGTGCGTAGGGTGTGTCAGTTGGTACACCTCAGTAATTCCACCTATTATAAGATGGATGGAACTGAGCGGTATATTACCCGTAGATTTACAGAGGCTCAGTACCAAGAGATGATGAAAGTGTTACGCTTCTTTAAAACATCCTATGAAGATATGGAAGGTAGTACAGTATGAAGATTGATTTTACAGATGTCAAAATGCGTATGTGTCTGGATGAATATAACAGACTCAACCCGGAAGAACGTATCTCAATGTCACACTTCGACCTTGCAGAGGTCACGAACATTGATGACACAGACCAGTGGTTAGCATTCCTTAGAGATCCAAGAGTAGCAGACATGATACAGGAAGAGCTGACAGTGTATAAAGCAGCACAGCAGCGTAAACTTATTCAGCGTGCTACTACTCATGACAAGTCCGTAGGTACTGCACAAATGATTAGTGCCTTAGGTAAATCTATGGAAACGGACAATGATAAGTCCGGAGCAATCTTCGTATATTCATACGTGCCACTTAATGCACATGATGTTAATTCTCCACAGGCACGAACACTAGATAAAGACGTTTTTGAAAGGTAAGCTATGCAACTACGAGAATATCAACGCGAAGACGTTGACCGAATGTTTATTCAAAACTGCATAGGAAACTTTAGCGAACAACGCACAGGTAAGACCCCTACTACCTGTGCTTCTTTGGCGCAAAAAGGCATCAAGCACACTCTCATTGTATGCCCAAACTCTCTTACATATGTTTGGAAGGATGCATGGGAAACGTGGACAGGATGGCCTGCACAAATCATTGAGGAGACATCCTTTGATTGTGGCACAGTCTCTGAAGATTGCGCCTTAATAGTTAACTTTGAAAAAATCAGAGGCACCAAGAAGCAGCATACCGTTACGGACATACTGCTGGAATGGAAGCCTGCTGCCATAGTTGTTGATGAAGCGCACCGCATGAAAGACAGAGCCTCGTTGACTGCCGAACAGCTGTGTCGCTTCATCAAAGTCCCTATAAGAATTGCGCTCACAGGAACTCCTGCGCCTAACTATCCTTGGGAAATATGGACCATATTGCATTGGTTATTTCCGGACAGATACAAGAGTTACTGGCGCTTTGTCAACGACCATTTCCAGCAGAAGACTATCTATCTGCGTTCCAGATCCATACAGCAACCTACATCCTTTAAGCCCGGGATGGCTACAATATTACAGCAGAACCTTAACATGCTATGCATTCAGCATAAGCGTAGAGAGATTATGCAATGGCTACCTGATGAGTCACCACCTACCGTAGTGAAACTTCCACCATCTCCGGAACAAGTTGTAGCAATAGAGCATCTAATGAACTACTTTGAGTATAAGCATATTATCACGAAGAGTGTATTAGATAACCTTGTTCGGGTGCGGCAGGTATGTGCATCCCCTGCGTTGTTAGACCTTGATAAGAAACCAAGTCCTAAGATAAAGTGGCTACTCGATTACTTAAAAGATTACCCTGAGAAACATGTACTTGTATTCAGTAACAGTAAGAAGTTTCTCTACCTCATAAAATCCTACATCAAAGAACCTTTAGGATTTATTTGTGGAGATGTACCACCCTTAGAACGTGCTAAGCTTATTGAGGCTTATCAAAGGTCTAAGTTCCGAATCATGCTCTGTCAAACACAGGCATGTAAAGAAGGTATCACCTTAGATAATGCTGATGTTTCTATCTTTATGGATTTGTATCCACCTGCTGCCGATTATATGCAGGCTAAAGATAGGATGGTTGCAACAGCGCCTGAGCGTGTAAAACCTAAAGAGATAATCCATGTAGTACTGCAAGGAACTTATGATGCTACACTCTTCTCATTAGTGCAGCATAATGTAAATGAAACTGCAGTGCTCAATGATTATAAAAACTTTATCAAAGAAAGGAGGAACCGTAATGGCGAACAATAATGTTGCAGGAGTTCTGAACTTCCGTGATGCGACACGTATGCAGGCTAAAGCATCAATCTTAATTGAAGGCTTAAGTGGACGTGGTAAATCTGGATTAGCATTACTCTTAGCATATTACCTTGCCGACAAATCTTGGAAAGATGTGTACTCCATAGATACTGAGAACAAATCACAGGACTTATTTGAAGGCGTTACATTAAGCACTGGCGTTAAATGTGAGCCCTTCAAGAAAGTAGACTTGTTACCCAGCCATGGTTACGCACCGTCCAACTATCTGTTATGCAAGGACAATGCTGTTGAATCCGGAGGCAAGGTACTCATCAACGACAGCATTACGCACATGTGGCAGCAGAAAGGAGGCATACTTGACTTAGTTAATCAGGTACAGGCTAAGGATGGTAAGCGCTACAACAACTATACCGCATGGGGTGAGCCTACAGTACTTGCTGAAAAGCAGGCAATCTATAACACTATCAGAGATGCTAGGATTCATGTTATCAGCACCGTACGTGTTAAGGAGAGGTTCGAGATTAAGGATGATCATACACTTGCATCTCTTGGTGAACAAGAAATGCAGATGCCTGACCTTAAGTACGAGCCTGACTTGGTACTGTCCATGGAGAAGCCCGGTGCAATGAATGGTACTGCTCCCGTAGCACGCGTAATCAAAAGCAGATATGCAATATTACAGGAAGGTGAAATCTATTCGTTCACCGAAAAGCTTATTGAGTCTCTCGTAGAGTACTTGCAGAAAGGTACAGACCCTGCAGAACTCTTAGAGAAGCAGCGTGTTGAATATGTAAACACAATCAAGAAGATTCTTGATGAAGATGTAAGCAAGAAGACAATGTTCCCTATGCTCAAAGAGCAGCAGGGATACAAGGATGTGAAACTGACCGACCTGCCTTTAGAAGCACTTCAGGCATTGCTCGGAATTTTATTAGCATAAGGAGGATAATATGGCTATTCAGTTTGATACTCTCCCTACAGAGAATCCTTTCGCATTACCTGCTCCCGGTATCTACAAAGCAAAGATTGTAGAAGCTGAGATGCGCAAACCCAAAACAAAGTATGATGATGGTTCTGAGAAGCCGCCTTACTTAAACCTTAAGTACGCCCTTATCGGCCCTTCAGGTAATTCCGTAGGCAGCATCTACGACATCATCTCAGAGTCGGACTCGTCCGTAGTTCAGTACAAGATTGCTCGTTTCTTGACAGCTTGCGGTATTCCTTTGGTAGGTTCTATGGAGCTTGCAGACATTGCTAAGCTTGTACTCAACAAAGAGATTGTCGTTGATGTTAATCACGACACCAAGGGACAGCAGCCTCGTGCACAGGTCGACCTGTTCTCTCACGAAGCATACTATCCTATCGATAAGTATGATGAGATTTCTAAGATCGTTGCGGCTGAAAAGTCAGATGCTGCCCCTGCATCAGAAGAGTTCACAGACGCTGCTCCCGAGGAAGTTCCTTTCGAGGAGTCCGGAGCTATGCCTGCACCTGCAACAGAAACTGTAGAGTACTAATTTGGGATTTTTCGAGTACTACTTTGGTATAACGAATGATAGCTATCACGAGGAAACGGCAGTCTGCTGTCCGTTTCCTCATAGCACTCCCAGTGGAGCACAGTATTATGAAACAAACCCCTCTGCACATGTCAATCTGACAAACAGAATGTTCCACTGTAAAGTATGCAATCAGGGGCACAGCGAAATCTCATTCATTACTAAACTGTATGAAACAACATATGGAGATGCTACTCGTCTTGCCAAAGTATTCAACAATACGGAAACCTTAGAAGAGTGGGATGGCTTCACTGCCCTGAATCAGGACGGAGCAGCCTTAGTAAAATCCCTCGGTATCTCTGAGGAAACAGCACGTGCGCTACATATTGCAAATGTTACCCCGGATGCAATCATGTTCCCCGTAACCATGCGAGGGAAACTCATAGACGTGCGCACGTATACCCCCGGAGGTAATCCTAAGATTCGTAGTCGACGTGGTGCAATATCAGGTGCGATTATCCCGTTGGATATTTGGCAGGAGACTCCCCTGAACAAACTAACCTGTATCTGTGCAGGCGAGAAAGATATGGCTACAACTCGCAGCCATGGCTTTAATGCTATTACTATTACCGGAGGTGAGTTAGCACTTCCATTCAGCCCTGTCTTCTTTAGAGATAGGGATGTAGTAATCCTGTACGATAATGATGATGCAGGTAGAATGGGCGCTAAACGTCTTGCAACTTATTTATTAGACTACTGCCATTCTGTAAAAGTTTGTACCAAGTTCCATGAAATCTGTAAGGAAGACAAGGAAGACATGACAGACTACTGGAACAAGTACCATGGTACAAGAGAGGCACTGATACAAATGATTCGTGAAACGCCTTTCTTCACTAAGGATGAAGCAGTAGTTGAATGTCCATTACCTTTAGTCACCTTAGCAGAGGCTACACAGCCTAAGAATATTGGTAAGTTACTTCGTACCAATGTACAGGTAGTAGCCATCTCTGAGACACAGTTCGTAGCGCCTACCGAAATCATCGGTGAGAAGCTGAAGAACACAGACAAAGGTAATGATGTTATGGATGTCGGAGAAGTACGTGAATGGAAGATGACTGAGCACACTGTCCAAGACATACTTCATCTGATAGATGGCGGCTTCAAAGAAGAAGACATCAAGAAGCATATGCTTCAGCTTCTCAAACTTCCTACCTCTGAAAAGTATGTGAAGTTATCGAGGCCCGCCAAAGAAGTTGTATACAAAGGCGTTGTGACCGATATGTTTGAGTCGATGAACACCGACACAATGCCGATGGAGTACACTGTTTATTCTATAGGTACACGTTTAGAATCAGGAAAGAAGTATATGTGCACTTATAAATTAGTGCCGCATCCCTACAAAGGACAGCAACTTATAATGCTCATACTAAATGCGGTTCCTGCGAATGACAGCGTAAGCAACTTCAAGATAACTCCGCAGACTGTGGAACTTCTTAAGATGTTCCAAGACATTCCCGGAGATACAGCAGCCAAGATAAACACCTTGGTTCAGAAAGTTAAAGGATTATTAGGCTATGATGGTAACGACCAGCTTATCACAGTTATAGACCTTTCCTTTCACACGGTGCTCAGTTTTAATCTAGGACAATTTAAAAATGTGAGAGGATATCTGGACACTATAATCGTAGGTGAGTCTAGAGTAGGTAAATCAAGTACTGCTGACTGTCTGCGCACGACTTATCAACTCGGTGCCTTCACATCTCTTGCGGGAAACAGTGCCACTATTCCCGGACTGATTGGAGGAAGCAATAAGACGAGCAATGGCAGTATGCAAACCAAGGCAGGCTTGATTCCTCAGAACCACAAAGGCTTAATAATCTTTGAAGAGTTTGGTAAATGTAACAGCAATATTACTGCAGAGCTTACTGATATCCGAAGCAGTAACGAAGTACGTATCACACGTGTTTCCGGAGTGCTTACCCTTCCGGCTATGGTCCGTATGATATCTTTGAGCAATGTGAAAAGCACATCCTCAAGTGAGATTAAATCAATCGCATCGTATCCGAATGGGATTTCAATTATCACGGAGCTCGTTCCTACTGCAGAAGATATTGCACGTTACGACTTGATGTGCATCCTTGGAGATAAGGGCAACACCCAAATCGACCCGTATTGGACACCTGAAACACCTATGCCTACAGAGGCATATCAGGCTCGTATACGTTGGGTGTGGAGCCGTACTGCTGAACAGATTGATATCTCAACAGAGGTAGGTAACTACATCATTCAGAAGTCCAATGAACTTAATGCAGCATATGATTGCCACATTAAAATCTTTGGTACTGAAGCATGGAAAAAGCTAAGCCGCTTAGCGATCGCAGTCGCAGGTTATGTAGTTTCTACCGACGCCACGTATCAGAATATCGTCGTCAAGAAAGAGCATGTAGATTTCGCAACACAACTACTGATCGCGCTATATGACAACCCCACATTTCGTCTAAAAGAGTATGTAGAAAACGAGCGAAAATACAATCAGATTGATGACGACGGCGTACGCTTACTCCAAGAACTGTACATTAAAGTACCTCAGCTATTACTCATGCTGGAGCAAGAAACACGTCCGTCAAGGAACTCCTTGATGGCAGCAGTAGGTTTGAACGCAGATACCTACAACGGGTATATGTCACAGATGATTCGTGGAAGCTTTGTAAAGCTGAACGGAATGGATGTAATGCCTACTGAACGTTTCCGACTCGGAATGGCACGTATTAATAGAAACGGTAGTTTGGTACGGATAGGAGAAACAAATGCTTAAATGTAAGTGGACCCACGTAGATATCACAGACACAACACACTTATACGCCATGGTAGAATCCTTTAATCGCACACTGTCTCGTGGTGTCCTACTTGCATCAGCACTTGATACTGAGACAACAGGGCTTCATCATATCTATGATAAGCCCTTCTTGTTCCAGTTTGGATGGTGCACTTCCGAAGGCACAGGGTTCACCTACTTGGTGGATTTGGAAGAAACCCCCGAACTCGCTATCCGTACCATTACTATCTGGAATACCTTAGTTGCGCAAGCACCTATCTATTTAGGCCATCACGTATCGTTTGACCTGAATATGCTCCTTAACATAAATGTACCGTATTGGGCTCCCAATATTTCTGATACACAGATATGGATTAGATTGGGTTCTGATGCAATCCCTGAACGTAAAGGTGGCGTACCTCTCGCACTTAAGAAGTTCGCTACGAACTATATTGATAGAAGCGCAGCAACCATGGAAGCTAAGCTGAGCAAAGAGCGTACAGCGATTGCTAAGAAATACAACATTACTCTGAAACGTAGCCTTGGGTGGACTCTAAAACAAATTGAAGAGTTCTTCAAGGATAAGCTGCACACTTATGAAGACTTACCTGAAGAAGCTCGACAAAAG